>JAFKJJ010000201.1 GCA_017306025.1 Planctomycetota bacterium | reverse complement strand
GAACTTCCCCTTCACCGCCCCCTCGGCGATGCCCTCCACGTTGATCTGGTGGTGCCAGTCGTCGCCGAAATCGAACCAGTACCCGAACCGCTTGCCTTTCTTCAGTTCGAGGTCGTCGATCGTGGTCTCGGTGGTAACACCGGCGACCGGCGGGCCGAAGCCGTCGTCGCCGGCCTCCGGCATCACGTACCGCGGCCCTTTCGGGTCCATCGGCCCCTTGCCGAACTGGAACTCGTACATGTGCGGGTCGTCGCGGTCGAAGGCGTCGAAAATGGCTTCGTGGAGGTCTTCGAGCGTCTGGTTGCCGCGGATCTCGATCGTGCGGATCACCGAGCGGTTCTTCTTCGCGAACGCCTTCGTGATCGGCCCGCTCAGGAGCATCACGTCGAGCGTGTAGACGCGGGGCGGTCCGGCGGGTTTGGGGCGCTGCTTCTTCGCCGGCCGGGGGCGGGCCGGGGGCGCCGCGTTCAGCAATTGCGCGAACATCGCGAACGCGTCGGTGAGCGGGTTGCGCTCCCGGAGCTCCTGCGTGATGTACCGCGGGTCGAGCCGGTCGATCTTGAGCGCGTCGCGGATCGCCTTCGCCTTGTTGTGCATGGTCGCGACCGACACGCCGGCGCGCTTCGCCAGGTCGCCGGGCGGCATGTGGAACGGCCGGTCCGGGTCGCTGGTGAGGAAGTTCGCATAGGCGACGGAAAACAGCACCCCGGCGGCCCAGCCGGCGGCCTTCCCGCTCGCGACCGGCACCTTGACCTTCTTGGTCGCGCACGCGTCGGCGGCGCACGTTCGGGACAGGTCGCGGTACTCGTCGTTCAGGTGCGCGGAACAGAACGCGTCCGTCAGCGCGACGATCTCGCGGAACCGGTCACGAAGCTTCACCGGCACGCGTGCGAGCAACTCGTCCATCGGTCACCTCCGGGCGGGTTCGGACCGGGCACGTTCATCTTACTTCGGGTCGCCCTCTTTCACCCACGCCTCGTTAAACCGGGCGTGCTTCATGCTCTTGCCGTCGCTCACGAAGTAGCTGTAAACCGCGTGGATCGCGCCGTCCCTCGCCTGGATCACGGCCGGGTAGTGGTACTGGCCGCTGTCGTGCTTTTCGAGGTGCCGCGTCCACTTCCACGTCTTGCCCTCGTCGTCGGAGAGCGAAACCGCGAGGTTGTTGCGCCCGCGCGTCGTGTCGTTGTAGACGAGCAGCCAGTGGCCGTTCGCGAGTCGCACCGCGTCGAGGCCGCTCCCCGGATTGGGCAGGTCGCTCGAATACACCGTGCCCCACGTTTCGCCCCGGTCCTTCGACTCCGCGACGCGAACCTTCCTGAAGACGCCGTTCTCGCGCATGTACGCGACCAGCGTACCGTCCCGGCGTTCGAGAACGGCGGGCTGGATGCAGCCGAAGCCCGCGAGCGGTTCGGACGCGGTCCACGACTTTCCGCCGTCGTCGGAAATCGCCATGAGGCCCGCGGAGTACGTGTCGGAGTACAGCGGGAGCAGGACGCGGCCGTTGGCGAGCACGGTCGGCTTGCACCGCGGCTGCCAGCCGAGCCGCGTCAGCAGCTTGTCGCCCACTTTCTTTTTCACGAATTCGTCGTTCAGCGTGACCGGCGCTTTCGCGACCTCCTCCACTTGTTTTTTCCACGTGCCGAACTCACGGAGCATCACCTCCTCGAAGTTTTTGGGCTTGAGCGGGATGCTGCCCTGCCACTTCCAGACGGGCGCGCCGGCTTTTTGGTAGTCGGTGGAGTAGCGGTAGTGAGTGAGGCACGACTCCCACGAGTTCGCCAGGATGACCGGCCAGAACAGCCAGAGCCGTTCCTGCTTGTCGATCCACAGCGTGGTGTTGCAGTCGGGAAAGCCGGGTGTGTCGGCCATCAGGAACGCGTCGGACCACGCGTCACCGCCGACCTTCTTTCGCGCGCCGAAAACCGCGACGTCGTCGGCCGAGCGCTCGCCGCTGCCGCGGTACCACGACACGAGCAGGTCGCCGTTGGGGCACTCGACGATCCCGGGCGCGTGGTTGTGCTGCTTGTGCAGCGGGAAGACGAGTTCGGCCGCGTGAAAAGGCTTCTCGTCGGCGCGGACGGGGGGTTAGGTTTCTCCGGCACCCGCCCCGGTTCGCGCGTTCCTTTCCCCGTGCGCTTGGTGAGCGAATCGCCCATGTCGTCGCGAGCTTTTTCGGCGAGTTGGAGGAGCTGCTTCACCGCGTCCGGGTTCGCGTCCGCAACGTCCTTCGTTTCGCCGGGGTCTTTGCTCAGGTCGTACAGCTCGGGCTTTTCGATCGTCACGAACTTGTACTTGCCCGGAGTGCCGTCCTTGCCGGGCGCCTGGCCGTCCATCGTGCGGTAGGTGTGCGGGAGGATCAGCTTCCAGTTCTGGGTCCGAACCGCTTGCAGCTCGTTGGTGCCGTAGTAGTGGAAGTACGCCTCGTGCGGCATCTTCGCATCGGGCCTACATTCGAGGAGCGGGCGGATGTCTTTGCCGTCGATCGGCCGCTTCGGCAGGTCCGCGCCGATGATCTTCGCGACCGTCGGCAGGACGTCGATCGTCATCGCGGGGATTTTGCACTCGCGGTCGGCCGGGATGTGCCCCGGCCAGCGCGCGATGAACGGCACCCGCACCCCGCCCTCCCACACGGTGCCCTTGCCCTCGCGGAAGCCGCCCGAACTGCCCGCGTGGTTGCCGTAGCTCAGCCACGGGCCGTTGTCGGTCGTAAAGATGACAAGCGTGTTGTCCGCGAGCGTGTGGTCGTCGAGCGCCTTGAGGATCTGACCGACCGACCAGTCGATTTCCTGAATCACGTCACCGTAAAGGCCCTGCTTCGACTGCCCCCGAAATGCCTCGCCCGCGAACAGCGGTACGTGCGGCATCGAGTGCGCGACGTACAGGAAGAACGGCTTCGCCCGGTTGTCCGCGATGAACTTCACCGCGCGCTCGGTGTATTGTGCGGTGAGCTTCGCCTGGTCCTCCGGGCCGACGTTCGCGTTCACCACCTTCTCGTTTTCGAACAGCGGCAGCGGCGGGTACGTGCCCTTCTTGGCCTCCGGGTGGTTGGGCCACATGTCGTTGGAGTACGGCAGCCCGAAATACGAGTCGAAGCCGTGCCGCGTCGGGAGGAACTGCGGGTGGTGACCCAGGTGCCACTTCCCGACCATCCCGGTTGCGTAGCCCTTGCCCTTGCACAGCTCCGCGAGCGTCGTTTCGTCCGCACTGATGCCGTGTCGGGCGTTCGGCCCGAGCGCGCCGTGGATGCCGATGCGGTTCGCGTAGCACCCGGTGAGTAGCGACGCACGGCTCGCGGAGCAGACGGACTGCGAGACGTGGAAGTCGGTGAGCCGAACGCCCTGCTTCGCGAGCTTGTCGAGGTTCGGCGTTGCGAAGTCTCTTGCGCCGAAGCAGCCGACGTCGCCGTAGCCCTGGTCGTCGGTGAAAATCAGGACGACGTTGGGTGTGTCGGCGGCCGGCGCCGGTCCACAAAGGAGCGCCACACACACGGCAGAGAGGAACGGCGGTCGGAACATGACGCGTCTCATCGGCGGGAGGGCAACCGCCGCGATTGTCGCGGGCGCGGGCGCTCGCGTCAAACACTTGTTGGAAGGCCGCGCGAAACGTGAAACGGCGACGCGGCCGGCGCCCCGACGGTCAGAGCCCGGCCGCGCCCCGCGCCCGGAATCACTTGTGTGCGTCGTGACACCCCTTGCACGAACCGGTGAACGTCTTGATCGCGGCCGCGAATTCCTTAGGACTACCGGACAAAACCGATTGTATCGGCTATCCTGACGGTGCCCCGCCAGGAGCCTGCGATGGAACTGAAGGATCTCGCGCGACGCCTCCCGGATGACATCTGGGTGATCTTCGAGCCGCTCCTGCCGGCGAAGGTGTGG
>JAFKJJ010000200.1 GCA_017306025.1 Planctomycetota bacterium | reverse complement strand
GCCGACTTTATTGACGACGGTCTGACCAGCTCCTCCCACGAGCAGTGAACGTCCCGCCGCAGTGCCGGCCCAGACGGGGTGAACCCTCTGGGCCGGCACGAAGGCGGCCGTCTACCGACCGGCTTCGTGGTACCCGGGCGTGTCGGAGACGCAAACGATCCGCATACGGACTCCTCCAAGTACAGTCACCCACGCACCCGTACGACGTGAGCGAGCGTAACGGCGGTTGCCAGCGCGGCCGGGGCGGCGGTGAAGTTCCCCACGATATAGTGGGCACGGAGCGAGCGGTGGGGCCGGTTGTGCGTCCGTCTGGGGGAAAAGTCCGGGCCAACGGTGCTCGGGGTGCGGGCCGTACTCGTGTACCGACTCGACCGGCGCACGTGGGATGAGACCGCGATCATCCGCTGGTTGGCTTGGCGGCGCGAGCGAAACCGCCGAGCCGTCGGAAGTTATCGAAAACGCCGGCCCAAGATCGTCCGGCGAAAATGAATAAGACAACCGGCGCTGTAGTAATACACGACCGCGTGGGGCCGCAACCAGAGCCGTGGGTGGTCACGGTTTGGGACGGTTCTTGAGGTGATCGTCCATCTTCAAGTGGGGAACGCCCTCTGCCCACCAGTCCGGGGCGGGCTTGCCCATCAGGTGGTGGTCGAAGAACTCGCGCATCCGGATCGCGTAGTCCTTGCGGTTCTCCGGCTTCGCCAACCCGTGGTTCTCGCCGCGGTACTGCAACATCACCACCGGCTTCTGCAATCGGCGCAGCGTGTTGTAGTACTCCACCCCCTGTGTGAAGTCCACCGCCCCGTCCTTGTCGTTGTGGAGCAAGAGCAGTGGCGTCTTCACCTTCTGTGCGTGGTACACCGGCGAGTTGCGGATGTACGCCTCTTGCTGCTCCCAATACCCACCCGTGAACCGCCCCTGACTGCTCTCGAAAATCGGCTGGTTCGCCATTCCGACGTTCCAGTACACGCTGCTGTACATGCTGACGAGGTCCGTCAGCGCCGCGCCGGCGATGGCGCACTTGAACCGGTTGGTCTGCGTGACGAGGAACGCGGTCTGGTAGCCGCCCCACGAGTGCCCGTGCAGTGCGACCTTGTCGTTGTCCACGACGCCCGTCGCGACGGCCGCGTCGAGCGCCGGCAGGATGCACTCCACGGCCGAAACGCCCGGATCGTTCAGGCGGTAGGTGATGTCCGGCATCAGCACCGCGTAGCCGTTGGACGTGTAGATCGAGCCCACCGCGCCGAGGCTCGGCGGCTGGTAGCGGTGGAGCCCCTGCGACAGTTTCTCATAAATGTAAACGATGGTCGGGTACTTCTTGCCCGGCTCGTAGTCGGCCGGCAGGAACAACACGCCCTGCAACCGCTTGCCGCCGACGCCCTTGTACTCGATCAGTTTCGCGCCCGCGGTCCACTTGAAGTCTTTTTGTTGCGGGTTGGTGTCCGTCGCCCGCTTCAACTCCTTGAAGGTGCCGTCGGTGGTGTAGTAATCGGGGCACTCCACCGCGGTCTGCCGCGTGAGCGCGAACACGTCCGCCTTCCGCGCCTTCGTCGCGAAGCCGTAGGAGCAGTCGCCCCACAGAAGGACATTCGCGCCGCCCTTGCTCGGGTCGATGCGGGCCAGCCCGTCCTTCTTGGTCCACTCGCCGTACATCATGGTGTAAGCCGGCCGCGTCAGGTCGACGCCCGGCTTGAACTCGGGATCAAATTGCATCATCCCGCGGTAGCGGATGCCGTCCGCCTTGCCGTTCTTCGTGAGGCTCTCGCCGCCCGAACCGTCGATGTTCACCTTCCAGATGTCCCAGCCGTCGGAGAGCAGAACGAACTTGCCGTCGCGGCTCCAACCGTAGGACTGGGTGGGCGGCTTATCGAAGTTGTGGTCGTCCTCGGTGTCCACGAACGACACCCCGACCTTTTCGGTCACGTTCACGCACTTGCCCGCGGCCATGTCGCAGACGTGATAGTGGCCGTCCTTGTAGAAGAGGAAGTGCGTACCGGTGGGCGCGGAACTGATGCTCGCGCCGCCGAAGAACAGGCTCACGAGCTTGTCCACCACCTTCTTCTTCGCGCCGGTCTTCGGGTCGATCATGTAGACGTCGGTGTAGAGCTTGCCGTTGAGGTAGCTCATATACTCGTAGGGCTTGGTGTCGCGGCCGATCGCGAACTTCTGCTTCGCGGCCAGCGTCACCTGCTTCATCTTGTCGTCCGCGAGCCGAACGAACTTCTTCTCCTTCGTCCAGTACACGGCGCTGTAGCTCACCGTCCGGTCGGTGCTGGCCTGCTTCTCCTGCATCGGTTGGAGCCGCTCGTCCTTCCAGTGCCACACGACGAGATCCGGCTTGCCGTCACCGCCTGATGCGAAGCCGCCCCCGCCTTTCTTCCCCTTCTTGCTCTCGTCCTTCGGATCGGCCTTCGCGTCGGTTTTGGTTTCCGGCTTCACTTCCTTCGGCGCCGGGGCGGTTTCGGTCTTCTTCTTCCGCTCCGCGATGTTGAAACTGAAACCGTCGAGCGCGTCGGTCCAGCTCGCGGTCCCGCTAATCGCCATGTCCTTCGGAAAATCCTTGTCATCCTTCGGATCGAACACGGTTTTCGCCGCCTTCGGGCCGAGGTCGGTGAAGCCGATCACGGCGATCGACTTCCCCTCATACGCAGGGTCGTCGGTCCCCTTCGTGACGGTGAAGGCGGTCGATTCCTCGTTCCAGGACAGCCCGCGGTAGCCGGCCTTGCCCGTTTCGATCGCGTGAACCGCCCCGGTCTTCATGTCGCGTAGGTGGACGCCGTTGCCGATCTGCCCGGCCGCGTCGATGACCGTCACGAGCCACTCGCCCTTCTTGTCGAAGTCGTACTCGGCCACGTTCCCGAGCACGAAGTCGGTTCCGGCCGACAGTTCGCGCAGGACGAGGTCGCTCCCGGCCGACGGGGCCACCGGCGCGGGCGCAGGACCGGCCGGACCGCCCGGCGTGGTCGGCGCGGCCGGCGGCTCGGCCACCTTGCGGTACGCGATGTAGGTCGCGGCTTCGCCGTTGAAGCGGAACGCGCCGCCGCCCTCGATCTCGGTCTTTTCGCCGGACGCGAGGTTCACGAGCACGATTTTCGCCTTCGGCCGCGTGCCGCCCGTCGGCCCGCCCTTCGTGGGTGGCGTGTAGGTGAACCCGAACCACTTGCTGTCGAGTGAGAACAGTGTGACGCCGAAGCCGCTACCGCCGGAGAACTTCCTCTCCTTGCCGTCGGCGATGTTGCGGAGGATCAGTTCGCCCTCGCCCTCGTTCGGCCCGACGCGGTGCGCGAACCACTTGCCGTCTGGCGACAGCGCCGCGAACCGGATCGAGCGCCACGAATCGACCTCCGCGAGCGTAAGCGGCTTCTTCGCGCCGGTGGCAGCGGCGGACTTCTTCGCCTTCAGTTCGTCGAGCTTCTTCTGAAGATCGGCGATCTGTTTTTCGATATCGGCGGCCTGCTGATCGGGGGTCTTGGGCGGGTCGTCGGCCCGAAGGGTGACGACGAAACCGACGACGAGGCCGAGCGCCGCGAGCCCGCGGCGCAGGGTGGGTGTGGAACGGGACACGACCGACCTCCGGGCGGATGCCGGTCCGCCGGGCAGTTGAACGCGCCAAACCCGCGGCGCGAGCGGTGAGATGATCCGTCATCGTTCTGGCCGGCGCGGCACCGTCGGCCGTGTTGGGAGAAGTTGCCCAGCTTACCAACTCGTCGCTGCCGCGTCGAGAGATTGACGACGCTCACGTCGATCAGGGGTGAGCGTCGCGGAAGTTGGTGGCTTTTTCAGTACTGGGACAGGAGGATGAGTGTGAGTCAAAGATTCCTCCCGGCAGGAGCCGTCCGATGTCCCGGCGCACGTCCCCAGCGGCACATCCCGAACTAACGGCCGAGCAACGATCCG
>JAFKJJ010000199.1 GCA_017306025.1 Planctomycetota bacterium | reverse complement strand
CGCTTCCCGCAGATCGGTCAGGAGATCGCGCCCGCTCCCGGTCTGCTCGTGGGATTCCTCACCGACGTTCGGCACCAGCACGAGGTGACCGAGGTATCGGGCGGGGACCGCGACGCGATCGCGTTCTGGTTCCAGGCCGCGGACCCGGCGCAGCGCGCGACGCCCGATGCCTCCGAGCGAAAGCGGGCGATCGCGCTGGCCGTCGCGAGGTGCCCGGACCTGGGCGACCGTCTCCCGAATCAGCCGTGCGGCGGATCGCTGCACCGGTGCAACCGGTTCGGGGACAAGACCTCGCGCGTCGGCCGCTGTGCCGACGAGAACCGGACCTGCGCGGGCTGTTCGCATCACCCTGCCAACGCGCCGGCGCGGGCGCCCGCACCGGCCCCCGTCCCGACGATCGCGCTCAACATGGGCGCGGGCGGCCTCGGGGACGCGATACAAGGGCTGCTCGCGGTCGGCGCGGTGAAACGCGAGAACTCGGCCGCGCACGTCCGGTACCGGATCAACCCCCGGTGGTTCGGGTTCGCCGAGCTGTTCCACGGCTACGATTCGCTGGCCCCTTACGAATGGGACGGTGGGGGCGTAAAGGTGTTGGGCGGCCCCGACCGGCAGCTCAACGCCGACTACCTGGCGTCCGAACGGCCCGGCGCCCCGCCGCGGATCGAACGGTACATGAAGAACGCGGGTGCCCGCGGACCCGCTGAACCGATCCGCCTCAAGGAACCGAACCGGCTGAAGGCGCTCGGCGCACGATGGGGCGGGTGCGTCGCGCTGTGCCCGTTCTCGGCCGGGAGCGACCGCGAATGGAGCATCCCCGCGTGGCTCACCCTGGAGAAGCAGCTCCGCGCCGCCGGCTACCGCACGGTGGTACTTCACTCCGAGCAGAAGCGGACCGAGCCCTTTGTCGGCGAGAAGCTGATCGGCGCGAGCCCCGAAGAGGTGGTCGGGTGCCTGCTGAACTGCGCCGCGGCGATCGGCCTGGACAGCGGCCTGTCGCACCTGGCGGCCGCGGTCGGGACGCCCACGGTCGTGCTGTGCGGCCAGACCGACGGCGCGAAGGTGTTCGGGTGCTACCCGTCCGCGCGGTGGCTGTCCGGCCCGCTGGCGTGCTCCGGGTGCTACTGGCAGGGCGCCGTCTGGAGCAAGGAGCGGTGCCGCCCGCAGTGCCCCTCGATCCAGGGGATTCAACCGTCGCAGGTCCTCGCGGCGGTCGCTGAGATCGCCCGGCCGACGGTCCGGACCGTGGTGTTCGAGCAGGGCGCCGGTGGCATCGGCGACGGGCTGCTCGGGCTGTGCGCGGTGGCCGGCTACGCGGCCGAGGACCCGGCCACCCGGATCGTCTACAACGTCGGCGCGATCGCCCGGCCGTTCGTCGAGCTGTTCACGGGGGCCGACGTCGTCGGGGTGAACGCGGTCGAACACACCGAGGCGCCGGTGCCCGGGGCGGTCCAGGTGAACGCCGGCTACAGCGGCGAGTGCCGACACGGGCCGCAGGAGGCCGGCCCGGACTTCCGCTCGGCGCTCGCCGTGCGCCCGCGCTGGGAGCGGTACGCGGCCAACGTGGGAGCGACCGCCTGCCGGCTCCCGGAACTGCGCGAGCCCGAGCGGGTCCGGGCGCTGGGGGCCGACCACGCCGGGGCGATCGTGCTCTGCCCGTACTCGACCGACCCGGCCCGAACCTGGTCGCTGCGGCACTGGCTCACGCTGGAGCGGCGGCTGATCGCGGCCGGGTACCGGACGGTCGTCGCGCACTCCGGACCGGAAGGGCTCGAACAGTTCGCCGGGGCGAAGCTCGCGGGCGCGCCGGCCGACCGGCTGGCCGGGGTGATGCTCAACGCCGTCTGCGTCGTCGGCAACGACAGCGGCCCGGCGCACCTCGCGGGCGTCCTCGGCGTGCCGGTCGTCGTGGTGGGCGGCGTGACCCCGGTCGAGCGACTGTTCGGGTTCTACCCGAAGGCCGTCGCGGTGCAAGGGAAACTGTTCTGCACCGGCTGTGCCGGCGGGCCGCCCGCCGACGCCGGGTGCTTCAAGAGCTGCGCCAGTCTCCAGAGCGTCGACCCCGATCGGGTCGCGCGGGCCGTGGTCGAGCTGGCCGGAGAACGACCCGCGGCGAGGGCCGAGACGCCCGCGCCCGATCACCTGACGGCACTGCGGGCCGCGGTCGCCACCCCGCCGCCCTACCCGGGCGGGAGCGGCCGCGGGGGGGTGACCGCGGGCGAGGGGCGGTACTGGCCGATGACGGTCGCCATGATCCGCTCGCTCCGCGACACCGGCTGCGTGCTGCCGGTCGAGGTGTGGTATCGCGGAGAGGCCGGGGCGGTTCGGCCGTCGGACGTCGACGGGCTGGGTGTCACCCTGATCGACGCCGACGCGCGGGCGCGGCAGTTCGGCGACAGCCGGGTGCCGCGGGGCGACCCGGACAAGGGCGGCTGGGAGAACAAGCTCTACGCGCTCACCCACACCCGCTTTGAAACGGCCGTCTGGATCGACGCCGACGCGATTCCGCTCGCCGACCCGGCGGTGCTCGCGGACCTGGCCGACGCTCACGGCCTGGCGATGTGGACGGACCGCAGCGATGAGGCCCTCCAGCACCTCCGATGGAACGAGGTGTGGCCCGACGCGCCCGCGGCCGCTCGGGCGTTCCGGGTGAGCGCGGGCCAGTTCGCGGTCCACCGGCGCGCCGCGTGGGCGGCGCTCGCGACCGCGCACTGGATCTGCCAGTACAGCGACCACTACTTCGCCCGGATGCTCGGGGACAACGACGCCTGGGCCGTGGCCCTGGCCGCGACCGGCACGCCGTTCCGTGACCTGGGCGAGCTGGTCAAGTTGCCGGGTGTGAAGCACCTCTACCGGTTCGACCTCGACGGCTCCACCCTGTTTCTGCACCGGAGCGGCCCGAAGCTGATCCCGATCGCGGGGCACGCGGCGGCGGACGCGCGGCACGTCACCCACTTCGCGCGGGCGCTGCTGCCGCGAACCGGAACGCGGCTCGCCCGGCTGGCCGCGACGGTACCGTTCCGCGCCTACACGGACGCCGACGACGCCGAACAGTCGCGGCACCTGGAGGAAGACGACTGGCTCTACCAGCCCGGACGCCGCCGCTACCTGTGCTCGATCCTGGGCGCCGTCGAGGAGGAACTGAGGGGCCTGCGCCCCGACCTCGCCCGACTGGTGCGCGAGGCGGTGATGATCGGGCGCCGGCTGAGCGACTTCGGCACGCCCCAGGCGGAACTGGACTGGACCTCGGACCGGCCGCCGCGCGGCGCCGCGTAACCGCGGGCGCTACATATGCGCTTTTCCGGCTCAATCCGTCCCGCGGCCGCCCATCCGCTCTATCTGCGTTCCGCTCCGCGTCGTCACAGTGGGTGAGTACCCCATTCACGAGGACGCCGACCGATGAGCGCACCGACGCCCCCCGCCCCTTCCGCGCCGAAGTGGCGGCAGTTCTTGTCCGCGTATCCCAAGATCACGGCCGCGCTGCTCGCGCTGCTCACCGCGGGTCTGTCCGCACTGGCGACGCGATACGGGGTCGATCCCCGTGTCGTCGAAGTGGTCACCGAGGTGATTAAGGAGGTGCCCGCGGCCGACGACGCGCCGGCACCGTCCCCGGTGAAGCGGTCCTATGGGTGGACCCGCCCGGCCGCCACCGAGGTTCCCGAGCGGACCTTCTCCGCGCCGCAGGCCGTCGTCGATCACCTGCCCCAGTCCCTGCACCTGGTCTCCGCGCCGACCCCGGAGGTGCCGGCCCCGCTCCCTTTCGACCAGGGGCAGTTGGGATCGTGCGGCCCGAATAGCGCCGCGGCGCTGATCCTGTACACGGAGGCGAAGGCCGGCAAGAAGGGCCAGCCCCCGCCGAGTCGGCTGTTCGTGTACTACACGACCCGCCTGTTGATGGGGACGACGAGTCAGGACAG
>JAFKJJ010000565.1 GCA_017306025.1 Planctomycetota bacterium | reverse complement strand
GCGTCGAACGGCAGCGGCGCCCCGGCGCGGTATAGCGGCAGGTCGCCCATCCAGAGGGAGAGGTCTTTTTCGTCGAACGTAACGCCGGAATATCCGGCCGCGGACACCACGCGGCCCCAGTTCGGGTCGGAGCCGAAGACCGCGGTCTTCACCAGGGCGCTTTCGGCGACGGTCTTGGCGACGAGCTTCGCCTCCGCGTCGGTGCGGCACCCCTCGACCTCGATCGTGATGATGTGCTGTGCGCCCTCCGCGTCGAGGATGATCTTCCGCGCCAGTTCGACGCAGACGTGCCGCACCTCCACCGCGAACGCGTCCAGTTCCGCGCCCGCGAGCGGCGCACCGGCTCCGTTGGCGAGTAGAAGCACGCTGTCGTTGGTGCTGGTGTGGCCCTCCACCGAAATGCAGTTGAAGCTCTGCTCCGCGGCCGCTTTCAGAATGCGGTGGAGGTCGTTCGGGGCCACCGCGGCGTCGGTGAGCACGAAGCCCAACATCGTCGCCATATTGGGACCGATCATCGCGGCGCCCTTGGCGAACCCCGTCACGGTGAACGCGCTGTGCCGCCGCGTGGCAATCTTGATGCCGGTGTCGGTGGTGAGGATCGCATGCGCCGCGTCGGAGAACGCGGTCTGACCCGCGACCGCCTCCCGCGTCGCCTTCGGAATACCGGCTTCGAGCACTGGCATCGGGAGCGGGCGACCGATGACGCCGGTGGACGCGACCAGGACCTGCTCCGCAGCGCAGCCGAGTTCGCCGGCGACGAGTTCGGTCATCCGGCGCGCGTCGGCGAGGCCCTGCTCACCGGTGCAGGCGTTGGCGTTGCCGCTACAGACCACGATCGCGCGCGCGTCGAGTCGCGGGAGGCGTGCGCGGCTGATTTGCACGGGCGCTGCGCACACGCGGTTTTGCGTGAACACGCCGGCCGCCGCCGCCGGGGAATCGCTCACGATGACGGCCACGTCGCGCCGGTTAGGTTCCGACCGCAACCCGCTGACGATGCCCGCGAACCGGTAGCCGCGGGCGAGGTGCCATTCGCTCATGCTCCAATCGTATTCGCCGGAGCAATTGGGAGAAAGGAGCGAGAAGGGCTTCTTTTCTTCCGCACGCCCTTCGGAGGGGCGAAATGCACCCCACCGAAGGCGAACGGGGCCTTACTTCACGACGATGTCGATCTTGTTGTCGGATTCCGCGACGGTGATCTTGAGCGTCGAGGTCTTCTTCTCGCGGTAGGCCTGCGGGACCGTGTTCGAGTTGCTACCGGGTAGCTCACCCAATTCACGCGGCCCGACCGTCACAATATACTCCCCGGGCACGAGGCCCTTCCCGTCGCCGTTGCGGCCGGCGGTGTACTCCCCCTTGGCGTCGACGAGCGATCCACCGTCGTAGCGGAGCTTACCGCCGCTTTCGGACTCGACCGGATAGAAGTTGACGACGCCACCCTTCATCGGGGTGCCGCCAGGCAGGGTGACTTTTCCGTGAACGGGCGAGGGGGTACCGATCGGTGCGCCGGGCGGCGGCCCCTTCTCCCCGCAGCCCGCGACGAGGGTGAGAAGGACCGGGAACAGGAACGAGGTGCGCAAAAGCATATCAAACTCGGCATTGTGGGAGGGCGGATGGAAAACGACGGGCGGAGAACCGCCCGTCGCTAAGGTGATCGACCGGTCGGGCGATTAATAGTTGGGGACGGTCTCGCCGTTGGAGCGGGAGACGAGGGCCGCGACGACCGTCGGGCTCAGGCTGTCGCGGAGAAACGCGACGTGCCCGTCGGCGAAGACCACGTTCGCTCCGCCCGTGTGGAACGAAAAGATCTCGTCGTTCGTTCCGCAATTGTTGGTCGTTAGCCAGTTGCACGATGAGGGGCCGTCGGTGCCCGGGCTGTTGTTGTTGTTGTTGATGATCTTGAAGCTCGTGCTGGTCGTATTCAGGTTGGGGTCGCCCGATACGCCGAACCCGCTGTCCTGCTCGCCCCACCGCCAGAACCGGCGAGTCTGGAACGAGGTCCCGTCGATCGCCACGCCGGCCGTCACGGCCGGGTCGGTGTACGCGGTGTTGGTGACGTAGTTCTCTCGCCGCGCGGCGTCCTCGGCGATCATGATCGTGTTCGCGGTTCCGTCGGTGATCGCGGTGATCGGGATCTGCACGTTGTCGAGCGCCCCGCGGACGCGGGCGTTCACCTTGTCCCGCAGGCCGGTCGTCTGGCTGATGTCGGTGTAAACCGTGGCGCCGTAGTGGACGTAGCCGTAACCTTGCGAGTCCTTCGACTCGTACGGGTAACTCGGGCAGACGAACGTCTTGATCACGTTCTTGAACGCGGCCGCGTGGTTCGGGAAGGCCGTGGAGTTCGCGTTGTAGTACTGGTTCGGGTCGATTTGCTGGTAGATGTTGTTCTGCTCGATGTTCGGCAGCAGGTAGTACCACAGCGAGTGAAAGTAGTAGCCCTGCGGCGGGGCGACGCCCGGCGTCAGCGGGCTGCCGGTGTAGTTCTGGAGGTTGGCGAACCCGGTCCCGGTCCCCTGCGTGCCTTCACCGGCGCCCGGGAGCTTTCCGAAGGAGCTCTCGTAGTTGTGGCAGGCCAAGCCGAGCTGCTTGAGGTTGTTGGAACACGTCATGCGTGCAGCGGCCTCGCGCACCTTTTGCACGGCGGGCAGCAGCAGTCCGATCAGGATCGCAATAATTGCGATCACCACCAACAACTCGATCAGCGTGAAACCGGACCTACGTCCCGTTTGGTGCGGCATTCAGATATCCTCTTTCGTGGCCTTTGGCAGACCGGGCCGGCAGGCGGACCCGCTTGGGGAGGGAAAAGGCAGCGACGATACCATGAATAGCTGCAAAACCCAAAGATGAGAATGTCGAAATGCGTGAAGTTTATATGCTCCTTTGAGGTGCAAAATGTTGTGAATCCGAGTAGCGTTTGTCGGTCTGCTCCAACCGCTTGACGGCAATGGAGATCGGGGGGCGAAAATACGGAAACGGGAGGCGCTGTGCCTCCCGTTCGCCGTCTTTGAACCGGTCGACGGTCACTTCTTCTCGACGATGTCCTTGCGGGTGCCGTCCACGGCCTTCACCAGTTCGTCGATGTCGGTCTGCGGCACCTTGTACTTCTTCAGCGTCGCGACCAGGTGCCCGGCCAGCGCGTTAAACTCCTCGTCGGTAATCATCATGCCCTTGTGGGCCTCCTTCATGCTCTTGCCGGTGTACTTGAGCGGGCCACCGGTGGCCGAGCTGACGAACTCGACCAACATCTGCTCCAGGTGCTCGACGCCCTTGGCGTCCAGCTTGTACTTGCCGTTGCGCGTGAAGTTCACCTTCGGGTCCTCGGCCGCGGCCAGCACGAGGTCGTGAACCACCGCGCGCACGGCCTTCTCGCCGCCGAGCCGGTCCCACAGGGTCGTGGCCGCGGGCTTCTTGTCCTTCGGCGGTGCAATGTCGTTCTGAACCTCGTCCAGGGCGGTCCGCAGTTCGAACGCGGCGTCGGCGGCCGTCTTCAGCTTGGACGCCCGGTCCAGGCGCATCTTCACCGTCGCTTGCAGTTTGGGCCGGTGGTCGAGCAGCGGGGCCACGGCCATGAGCGTGCCCTCGTACAAGCGATAACAGCCCTCGTGGTTGCCTTTGTTGAAGATGTCGGTACCCTTCACCGCGGCCTCGTACACCACGGCGACGACCCGCTTGTCCAGGTCGGCCCGGTCGAGCGGCTTGTCCTGGGCGCGGGTCAGACCGCCCACCGCGAACAGGACCAGTGCTGCCAGAAGAATCCGCGCCCTCATGTCTGCTACCTCAAACGGAACAATGGGAAACCGAAACCGGATCGCACCCGACCGGCCGGCCCGGTGGGTGTCCGCCGGAGCTAACCGCCGCACGGCGACAGTGTACCCGACCGGACCCGTGCGGTGAACAGTGCCCTCCGAAGGCACCGGGGCGGTAAACGGTCCAGCACTTTTCCGCCCTTCGGGGCCGCGCGGATTCACGTTTCGCGTCACTTCGCGCGTATCGTATTAGGTAGGGGCACGATTGAGGGCCGCCATGAACGACTACGACTACGAACCGCGCCGCCGCGACCGCGAGCACGACCCGCACAGTCCGGCCGACCACGACGACCGCTCTGCCCGGCGGTACCGGTCCGAGCCGCCCAACGGGGGCGGTCCGCTCTACTACGCGCTGTTCCTGGCGCTGGGAGTGGTTCTCGGCGGCCTCGTTTTATGGGGGATTACGGGTTTTAGTAAGTTCCGCGGTGAGAAACCGGGGACCGACCCGACGGCACGGCCCCGCGAAACGATCCCGGCCGCGCCCCCGGACGCCGACGAGCAGGAGGCCGTCACCCTGTTCGACCGCGTGAAGGATTCCGTCGTCAACGTGGACGTGGTGATGGTCCGGCAGGGGCAGTGGGACGACCAGACCGAGCAGCAGACCAGTGGCGGGTCCGGGTTTATCTGGGATACGCACGGTCGGATCGTGACGAACTACCACGTCGTTGAGGACGCGGCCAAGCGCCCGGACCGGCTGGGGCTGCGGGTCGTACTGGCCGACCGCACCTCGTACACCGCGACGCTCATCGGCGCGGCCCCGGACAACGACCTCGCCGTGGTCCAGATCAGCGCCCCCAAGGACAAGCTGAAGCCGATCGCGGTGGGCACGTCGAACGACCTGAAGGTGGGCCTCAAGGCGTACGCGATCGGCAACCCGTTCGGGCTTTCCCTGACCATGACCAAGGGGATGATTAGCTCGCTGAACCGCATTATTGAGTCGCCCAGCGGGCAGAAGATCCCGAAGGTGATCCAGACGGACGCCGCGATCAACCCGGGCAACTCGGGCGGTCCGCTGTTGGACAAGAGCGGACGGCTGATCGGGGTGAACACGTCGATCGCGACGCCGAACGGGGGCAACGTGGGCATCGGGTTCGCGATCCCGGTGGACACGGTGAACCGGGTGGTGACGGAACTGATCCAGACGGGCAAGTCGTTGCGCCCGGACCTGGGGGTGAAGTTGTACGACGAGCGGCGGTTGCGTCAGGCGCGGTACGACCGGGGGGTGATGATCGACCGCGTGAAGAAGGACGGCCCGGCGGATCGGGCGGGGCTGAAGGGGGTCGTGTACAGTGCCCGCGGCGTGCCGGTGCAGCCGGGCGACCTGATCCTGGCGATCAACGGCCAGCCGATCAACGACGTGGAGGACTACGAGCGCGTGCTGCGCGAGTTGAAGCCGGGCGAGCCGGCGAAGGTGAAGTACGTCCGCGGAACGACCGAGGCGGAAGCGACGGTCGTGGTCGGCGGGCTGTGAGCGATCGGCCGGGCGAAATGGCTCACCCGCCCGGTCCGGCTTTGCGGACCGGGCATTACGTTCTTTCGCTCATACTACGTCGGCGAGCTTCTTCAACTCGGCCGCGATCGCGGCCAGTTCCGACTCGCCGGCCGCCAACTCCTTCCGTAGCACCTCCAGCTTCTTGTTCGCGGCCTCGTTGGCCGCCAGTTTCGCCTCCAGCGTCTCCTCGGCTTTCGTCAGCGCCTCCTCCGCGTCGGTCACCGCCTGCTCGGTGTAGCACGTCTCCTGTTCGGCCTTTCGCACCTCGTCGGGCAACTTGCGGATGCGGTTCTCCAGACCGAACTGGTCGGCGAGCAGTTGCGTGCGAGTGGCCCGCGCCTGCGCGCGCTTCACCACCAGGTTTTCGGGGTCGGGGGCGGGCACCGGGACCGGCACCACCGTCACCCGGGTCGCGGCCACTTCCACCGACTCGCTGAACGACTTCCCCTTGAGCTTGTGGTAGACGATCGTCACGAAGAACGTGCCGAACGCGACCAGTACGGGGGTCGGGTTGGCCTCGGTGCCGGCCCACGCGCGCTCCGCGGCACCCGTTGCCGCGTCCGCGGCCCGCTGGAACTCGGCGGGGCGGTTCGTGTACGCGACCGCGACCGTCGCCCCCGCGAGCAACACTGCCAGCGCAATGAACTTCTTCATGGTGTGTTCCCTTTTGGAGTTGAAGTGCGTCCGGCAGATGTGCGACCCGAACTCAGGCGCGGATAGCGGACGTTCACGGAAAGTGAGCGTCCGATAACCTTTTGGGTTCGCGCGTGGCGCGAGCTTCTTGCGAGAAATGTTGCAAATACGTCAGGGCGCGGACCGCAACCGGGCGCAGTCGTCGCGGACCGCCATGAGGGTTTGCAGCACCAACTGTCGCTGCACGTGAATCTCGGTCGTCGCGAACGAGTCGCCACCGCGGGCGAGTTCGAGGTACCGCTCGACGTTCAGATCGGCGGGGTTCTGGCGCGCGTACTCCTCGAACGCCTCGCGCTCGCTGTGAAACGTCTCCGACCCTACCGCCGGGGAGAGCTTGAGGAACGCGGTGAGCCCGCACGACCAGCGCCGCTTCAGGTCGTCCGGCAGGGGTTCGCGGCCGTCCGCGTCCGTGCCGACCCCGTAGAGGAACGGCCCCTCGGCGGGCCTGAGCGCCCGCGGGTTGTTCACCCAGTAGTCCCAGTGGCCGAACCGTTTGAGATAGAGGGCCGTCGTGAACCGGCTGTGGTGGCGGAAGTAGTCGCCCTCTTCGAGCGGGCGCGTGACGAACCGGTCGCCGACCCGCTCGACCCCCTCGCCCGCGTGCGGGTTGAGGAAGAAGACGAACGTGGCGCCGGGCGGGAAGAAGGGCAGGTGCTTGTACCAACTGTGGTTGTCCGCGACGTGACGGGCGAACGCCGCGGTCTGTTCGGGCGTTGGGAGCGGGAGGGCCGCGACCAGTTCGACGTAGTTCATGGGTGGAGCGTACCGCGCGGGGCGGGGCGCGCCAACGGCGCCGGGGCCACCGCTTGCCGTCCCACCGCCGAGACGACCGAACCGCGGACGGGACCGGGCCGAACGGGTCCGCCTTTCTCGTTGCCGTCTGTTTCGATGCTCGTAATCTCAGGTGCAGTTCCCTCCCTTCTGTAACGGGTACTCTCCATGAGCCACAAGCGCGTCAACGTCGCGATCGTCGGCCTCGGGTTCGGGGCCGAGTTCATCCCCATCTATCAGGCGCACCCGGACGCGGAGATGTACGCCATCTGCCGCCGCGACAAGGCCGGACTCGAAGCCTGCGGCGCGAAGTTCGGCATCCCCAAGGAGCGCCGGTTCACCGACTTCGAGCTGATGCTCAAGGACCCGAATATTGACGCGGTCCACATCAACAGCCCCATTCCCGACCACGGCCCCCAGACCATCGCGGCGCTCAAGGCCGGCAAGCACGTCGCCTGCACCGTCCCGATGGCGACCAGCAAGGAGCAGATCAAGGAGATCGTCGAGTTGCAGCGGAAGGTCGGGAAGGTGTACATGATGATGGAGACCGTCGTGTACGCCCGCGAGTACCTGTTCGCCAAGGACCTGTACGACCGCGGCGTCCTGGGGCGCATCCAGTTCCTCCGCGGTAGCCACCAGCAGGACATGGACGGCTGGCCGGGCTACTGGCCGGGGCTGCCGCCCATGTGGTACGCGACGCACTGCGTCAGCCCGTGTCTGGCGATCCTGAGCGAACCGAAGAAGCCGGCGCTGGCCGAGAGCGTGGTGTGCCACGGTTCCGGGCGCATCCGCGAGGAGTTCATCGCGAAGTACAACTCGCCGTTCGCCATAGAAACCGCGACGTTCAAGATCAAGGACACGGACGTCTGTGCGGAGGTGACGCGGAGCCTGTACGACACCGCGAGGCAGTACCGCGAGAGCTTCGACGTGACCGCGAGCAACGTGAGCTTCGAGTGGCAGCAACTCGAAGGGGAAGATCCGGTGCTGCACATGCGCGGGCTGCCGGAGCACCAGATCCCGCGCCGCGTGAAGGTGCCGGACTTCGCGGGCCGGCTGCCGGAGCCGATCCGGAAGTTCACCGGCGCGATCCACGACGCGACGCACCTGAGCTTCGTGCAGGGCGGCGGGCACGGCGGGAGCCACCCGCACCTGGCGCACAACTTCCTGATGGCGATCCTGGGGCACCAGCCGGCGTTTCCGGACGCGCCCACGAGCGCGAACTGGACGCTCGTCGGCATCTGTGCGCACGAGAGCGCCACAAAGGGCGGCGAGCGCGTCCCGATCCCGGCGTGGTGAATTGACCAGGGCAGATCGGCCACAAAAAGGCACAAAGGGGCACAAAAAGAGGGTCGGGACAGAAGAGCGGGTTTCAACCACTCTTCTGTCCCGGCCCTCTTTTTGTGCCCCTTTGTGGCCGACCTCTTCTGTCACTTCTCCTTCGGCGCGGGGGCCGCGTCCGCGCCCTTCGCCTTCGGGTCCGGCTCCTTCTTGTCCTCCGCCTTCTTCGGCTCGACCGGCTTCTTGTCCTCCGGCTTGGCATCGGGTTTCTTATCTTCCGGCTTCTTCGGCTCGGCCGGCTTCGGTTCGAGCTTCGGCACCGGGTCGGGCTTTGCTTCGACGGCCGGCTTCGGCGGTTCGACCTTCGGGGCGGCTCCGTTGAGGCCGGTCAGTGCCTCGCCGCCGGCGCGGGTGCTCATCGCCAACAGTACCTGCGGGTCGATGTCGGCCGGGATGAACCGCACCGAGCCGTCGGCCATCAGCGCGTAGCTGCCCTCCTTCGTGCGCCCGCGCTGCGGGTACTTGAACGTTCCCATCGGGTCGACCTCGTCGAGCCCGCGGACCGTCGCGCCGCCGCCTGCGATCCACGGCTGCTGGAGGCCCGGCGGGGTCTGCATCATGTAGATCGTGTTCGACAGCCCGTCGGTCACCTCTTCCGGCTTCGACCCCCACCCGTAGCCGGTGATCCCGACCTTCGTCTTGAACGCCGGGTCGTTCGGGTTCTCGCGCGCGATATTCAGCCCGCGCCAGGCGATCGCGACGTAGTTGGTCGCCCCCAACACGTGATCGGGCGCCAGCGGCGAGGTGGCACGCCACGCCGACTGCGGGTAGTCCGGCACGAGCAGTTCGGGCACCCACGCGCCGGCGCGGTCGTTGCCCGGCGCCGGGAGGTTGTGTGGGTCGTACCAGGCCAGGTCCTTCCGCAGCGACTTTTCCAGGCCCCCGCGGCCCAGGTACGGCAGCAGGTCCGCGAACAGGCTCACCCGGGAACTGGGCGGGTATGCCAGCCCGTACCGGTCCGCGTTACCCTTGCGGTCCGCGGTGCCCCGCGGGAACATCCCCCCCGGACCTTCCGCCGCCTTCGGCCCGGCCGCGGCCAGGGCGTGCCAGGAGAAGTCCGACGAGAACACCGCCATCTTCCCCTTGATCTGGTTCGTCACGCTCACCAGCCGCGGGGCGATCTTCGTGCGGTAAATGGTCTCGTCCCAGGTCAGGTCGATCCCGATGAGCAGGTCGGTGTCGATCATCCCCAGGTCGAGGTGTGAAACGGGAAGCGGTTACACCCGGTCGGGGTCCTCGAAGCCGGGCGTGACGCCCGGTCCCATCTCTCCCATCCCCGGCGGGAACGAGCTCATGCCGGGCAGGCCCGCGGGGGGACCGCCCGGGCCGGGGAAACCGCCCGGCTTCCCCGGCCCAGGTCCCATGTCCCCCGGTCCGGACGGGAACGCGCCGACACCGGGCCGACCTCCCGGCAGCATGCCCGGCCCCGGGGACCCCTCGAACATCCCCGGGTATGGCCCCGTCCCCATCATGCCCGGAGAGCCCGGGATGCCCGCGTCCGTCGCGGTACCGCCCTTGGTGTAGTCGCGGACCTCGACCGGGACCGTGAGGGACAATTTGAGCAACCCGGCCACGGTCGTCAGACCGGGGCCGAGCTGGTCCTTCGCAATGGTCCGCGCGTCCTCGGCGGCCCCCGGCGGGAGCGTGATCCGCAGGTTCGCGACCAGTTGCCGCTGGCTGAAGGTGACCACGTTGCCGCTCAGGTAGAGCGTCCGCGCCGCGATCGGGGCGAGCGCCTCCTTCAGTGCCGAGTAGGACTCCTTCATCTGTGCCGGGTCGTACTGCTTCGAGTCGAACTTTTCCGCGTACACGACCAGCGGGACCCGCAGCTTGTCCGCCTCCATCGCGTCGAGCGCCTTCTTGAGCGGCGGTTCGACCGTGCGGTACGCGTCGATCGAGGTGAACGGCTTGTCCCCGCCCGCGCCCGCCGGGGCGGGCGCGGGCGGCGCCGGGGGCGTCGGAGCCGTTCCCATCGGCGTCCCCATCGGCACCCCGGGCATCGTCGGCGGGGGCGGTGCGGCGGTCGGGGTGTTCATGACCGTCTTGAACGGCGGGTAACCGTCGGCGTCGAGTTCGCCGAGGAACTTCTCCAGCAGCGCGTAGTCGCCGATCAGGACGTGTTGCGTGTCGTACACGCACAGCCCCAGCGGCTGTGCGTTCGCCTTGGCGGGCGGGGGCGCCGGGAGACGGTCGTAAACTTCGCCCAGGAGCGACCGCATCGCGAGGGCGTGCGACACCGCGTTCACGAACGGGTTGGACCGCACCGCGTGCAGGTTGCGCCCCTTCACCGCCTTCGGCTTCGGCTGGAGCGTCAGCCGCGCGGCCACGTCGGCCGGCTTGGTCGGGGTCTTCAGCTTGATGACCCCGAACGCGGCGCGGTCCGCGCCGGCGAAGCAGTGGAGGTACGTCTCGACCTCCTCCAGCTCGAACCCCATCGAGTCGCGAAACAGTGTTCGCACCTGGCTGTCGACGAGCGCCCCGTGCGCGGGGCTCTCGCGGACGCGGTCCATGTTGAACCGGTACACCGCCGCCGCCTGACCCGGCAGCAGGTTCGTCGTGTTGGCCTTGCTGAACGGGATCGGTTCCGGGACCGGCCCGCCCTTCGCGGGGGGCGGGCCTCCCGTCTCGTCCGTCCCGTCGCCGGTGCTGCCGCCGCCCTTGGGTCCGCCGGGAGGTCCGCCCGAGCCGACGAACCCGCCGCCCTTCTTACCGCTGCCGCCGAACGCGACGAAGCCGACCACCGCGAGAACCACCACCGCGCCGACGCCGACGAGGATCGGCACCAGTTTCTTGTTCTTCCCGCCGGCCGCCTTGGCCTTCTTGCCGTCCGCCTTCTTGTCCTTCTCCTTCTCTTTGTCCTTGGCGTCGCCCTTCTTCGCGTCCTTCGCGTCGGCGGCGGCCGCGGCGTCGGCGTCGGCGGCCGGTGCCTCCACCTTGAACCGGTACTTGCACTTCGGGCACTCGACCTTCTTGCCGACGAGGTCGGGGTTCTTGATGAGGACCGGCGCCTCGCAACTGGGGCACGGCACTTTGAAACTTGGCATGGGGGCTCCCGCCGGAAGATTGCGCGACGTGGCGTGGAACCCATCTTAGCGGTCGCCGCGCGAGGCGTGCAAAGAGTTTTTCAGCCGCGGCGGACGCGAAGAACGCGCGAAGGCCGGGCTGTGATGCGCTCCCCCCGCTCGGCGGGGGCACGTTTCGCCCCGCACCGGCCCGCCGCGCCCGAAGGTCGAAAGCGATTGCCTCCGGCCACGGTTGGTTGGATAATGGGTCTGCAATTCTCGCGTCTCCGACATCGCAGCGGGATCACCGACAATGGCGATCGAGTTCAACTGCCCGCACTGTCAGCACCAGTACAAGCTCAAGGACGAGCTGGCCGGCAAGACGGCCACCTGCAAGACCTGCCGCAAGAAGATCACCATCCCGCAACCCGTCACCGTCCCCGACGACGCCCCGGCGCTGGACGCGGCGGCCGCCGAGGCCGCGGCGCTGGCGGCGCTGGCCGACGAGCCGGCGAAGGTCGAGCAGGACGCGGCGAGCCAGGTCCTCAACGTCGAGTGCCAGTACTGCAACCACAAGTGGACCGAACCCCTGACGCGGGCCGGCAAGAACACGCTCTGCCCCAACCCGGAGTGCCGGCAGCGGGTCAAGATCCCGGAGCCGAAGAAGGAAGACATCCTCGACTGGCGGCAGATGCGGACGAAGGGGCCGAGCCTCGCGAAAGAGAACCAGCAGAAGCTCGACGGCGTTCAGGACGCCGCCGACGTCAAGCAGCTTTCGAGCGAGACGGTTCGCGAGCACATCCTCGAAGACGACGTCGAGCCGCGGCCGCTCAAGCAGAAGGTCCTGTTCGGCCTGCTGGCGGTCGGGCTCGTCGTCGGGCTGGTGTTCGGCGTCATGTACCTGACGCGCACGCGGACGACGAAGAGGGAAGACGGGCTGCTGGAGGACGCGCAGAAGGAGTTCGTCGGTTCGGTGGAGGGGCTGCCGAAGGACGAGGCCCCGGTCTACGCGGCGCTCATGCACATGGCGGCCGGTGAGCACGCGGTCCGGCACGACGAAACGCCGAAGTTCAAGCACGGGATGGACCAACTCGCGAAGGCCCGCGAGGCGCTGCGGCCGCCGCCGCACACCCCGGCGCGCAACGCCGCGGTCGCAGAACTGGCCGTCGCGACGCTCGTGATGGGCGGGACCGAGGAGCAGGCCCGCGAACAGATCCGGCTGCGGTGGCTGCCCGACTCCCAGCTCCGCACGCGCCCCAACGAGCGCGTCTTCACGATCTACGAGGAGCTGAACAAGACGCTCGACCTCCTTCAGACCGCGGACATGGAGTTCCGCACCCACCTCGCCCGCCGGCTCACCCGCGAGCTGATGAAGCGCGGGCAGACGGTAATGGCCGATCAACTGATCCCGCGGGCGCTCTTCAGCCAGTCGGAACAGCCGGAGGGGCGCGCGGTCGTCGCGCTGGAGATCTACCGCGCCGACAAGGGTTCGGACCTGCCCAAGAAGGCGGCCGACGAGCTCCGCGCCCGCGGGGCGGAACTGCTGACCCCCGGAACGCCCCCGCCGGCCTCGGTGCAAACGCTCTTCCTCGTCCTCAAGACCGACCGGGCGCCGCTCGTCGCCCCCCCGCCCGCCGGAAGCTCACCGTCGGACCACAGCCGCTATGCCTACGTCGGCTTCCACCTGCTGGAAGACCGCGCTCCCGACGCGCTGAAGATCGCACAGATGCCCGGTCGGCCGGAGACGCAGTTGCGGTGCCTGGCGCTCTATGCCGACTGGGCCGCCGACCCCGGCCCGGCGCTGGACGCGGCCTGGGGCGTGATTTCGGCGAACGCGGGGAAGAAGGAGGCGACGATCCCGCCGTCGTCGGTGCTGCGGCTGGTCCAGATCGCGGCCGCGGCCGGCAAGCACGACCAGGCAACGCAGTTCGCCGACAAGCTCGCCGACGACGGGCTGAAGGCGTGGGCGAAGGGCGACGCGGTGCGGCTGCGGCTGGCGGCGGCGCCGAAGGAGAGGGGCGCCGACACGTGGATCGAACTGCCCGACGACGCGAAGAAGCTCCGGGCCGGGCACGCGCTGGGGCGGCTGTGGCTGGCCCGGCACAACACGCGGCTGTCCGGCGACCGCGCGGCCGAGGTGAAGGCCGCGAGCGCGTGGCCGGCGCCGATCTCGTCGTTCGGGAAGGCCGGTGTGGCGCTGGGCCTGCAGGACCGGGAAAAGTAGCGTGCGGCCGTTCGGTCTGATCGGACCGCTCGCGGGGTGGGAACTGCGCCGGCTGGCCCGGCGCGGGCTGGCGCTGCGCGTCCGGCTCGTCTTCCTCTACGTCCTGTTCTTCGTGTTCGTCCTGTTCGCCGCCTCGTTCTTCTACCCGCTGCCGGTTCGCGACCTGTTCCTGTCGCCCCAGCGGGTCCAGGTCGCCGAACTGCCCGCGTTCGCGCACAAGTTCTCGCTGGTGCTGCTCGAAGCGCAACTCGCCGCGGTGGTCGCGTTCACGCCCGCGCTGGCCGCGGCGGCCGTGTCCGAGGAAAAGGACCGGCACACCCTTCCACTCCTGCTCACCACCCAACTGTCCGACCGCGAGATCGTCTTCGGCAAGGCGGCCGGGCGGACCGTGTTCGTGCTGGCCGCGGTGTTCGGCGGCGTCCCGGTGCTGTCGATTTTGACGTTGTTCGGTGGGGTGGACGTCGGGTTCCTGGCGGTCGGTTACGCGCTGACGGCGGGCAGCGCGGCGCTGTGTGCCGCGATCGGGGTGGGTGCCGCCTGTCGGTCGCCGGACCTGCGGTCGGCGGTGGTGCGCGCCTACGGGCGCGCCGCGGTGCTCGTCGGCGGCGCCTTCGTGCCGCCGTGTGTGGCCTTCACCCCGTTCGGCGTGCTCGCGAGCGTTCACGGCGCGACCGGGTGGGAGGCCCCCGCCGCGTGGGGGTACGCGGGCGGGCAGGGGCTCGTCGCGGTGCTGATCCTGACCGCCGCGGCACGCGCGCTGCGGCTCCGCGAGCCGACCGCGGGGCCGGCGCCGGTGTCGGCGTACCCGCTGCCGCCGCGCCCGGCCACCCCGCCGCTGCTCCGGCCCGAACGGGCCGCGCCGCGGGCGCTGCCGCCGGTCGACGACGCCGACCCGGTGCTGTGGAAAGAGCGGGTGGTTTCCTTCCGGCCGTCGTGGGGGATGCCCTCGGTCGCGCGGGCGCTGGGCGCGGTCGGGACGGTGCTCGTGGTGGTGCTGTTCGTCGGCGGCGCGCGGGAACTGGTGAAGCGGTTGGAGTGGTCGCTGCAACCCGGCGAAGTGCCGCGCCCGGTCGCCGACCCCGGCGCGGACGCGAGCGGGTGGCTCTTGATGTGCGCGGGCGTGTTCGCGGCGGGGCGGTACCTGCTCCCGCTGGCGGTGGGCCTGAGCGGGGCGGTCGCGGGCGAGCGGTTCCGCGGCACGCTCGACGCGCTGCTCTCGACGCCGCTGTCGCGCCGCGGGGTGTTGCGCGCGAAGGTGCAGGCGCACGTCGAGCGGGGGTGGGGGTTCGTGACGGCCGCGACGGCCGGGACCGGGATGGCGTTCACCGCGGACGGAGGGGTGCGGTTGGGCGCGGCGGCCGCGGTGCTGATGCTGGCCGGGATCGGGCTGGTGATCGGCCTGGGGGCGTGGCTGACGGTGCGTTGCGAGACGGACGCGCGGGCCTTCCGGCTGCTGTTGCCGTTCGTGCTGCTAGTGGTGGGCTGGCCGGTGGGCGCGTGGAATCTGCTCCGCTCGGAAGAGGGCGTGTCGGCGGAGGTGCTGGCGGTCGGGCTGTTCGTGGCGGCGGGGGCGTTCGTGGTGGCGGGGGCGGTGCTGTGGTGGCTCGCCGGCCGCGAACTGGAGCGGGGCGCGTGAGGGCGGATGATGACCGAGGAAGGATGGCTCGCGTGCGACGATCCGGTCGCCCCGATCGAGTTCCTTCGCGGGAGCCCGGTCGGTGAGGATCGCGTCTCGTGGGGCAACAACGCGGAGCAGTGGAACGACCCGCCGCGCGGTCCCGATCGGCGCTTTCGGCTCTTCGCGTGCTGGTGCTGCCGCAGCATCTGGGATCGTATTCCGGAACAATGTAACCGCGCCGCAGTTGTCGCCGTCGAGGAACTGTTAGAAGGGCGCGCCACACCGGACGAGCCCGGGAGGCGTTCGTTGCGTCGTCGGCCGTCGAGTGGAAAGAAGACGGGTCCGGGCGCCGAACCGAACCGGGGTACTGGGCGGTCAAATATCTCGGTCGGGGGTTCTACAAGATGACGGCGGGGGCGAGCGCCCTGCTCGTCGCGGTCGGCGTGGCCGCCGCGGTCGACGGTGGGTACGGGCCGGCCCTGCGCGACGCCTTCCACGCCTGTTACTACGTCGGTGGTGGGGTGTTCCTGGGGCCGTTTCGTTGGCCGCTCCCGATCCCCGCGGCCGTCGAGGTCGAGCGGTCGCGCCAAGTGGCGCTGCTGCGCGAGCTTTTCGGGAACCCGTTCCGGCCGGTGCCGTTTGCACCGGAGTGGCGCACCGACACCGTTCTCGCGCTGGCCCGTCAGATGTACGGGGCTCGCGATTTTAGCGCGATGCCGATCCTGGCGGACGCACTTCAGGACGCCGGCTGTGACAACGACGACGTGTTACGCCATTGCCGTGATAAGGCATTGCACGTCCGCGGGTGCTGGGTCGTCGATCTCGTGCTCGGCAAAGACTGACGCCGCGACTTCTCGCGAACCGCGGCGCCGCTTTCGTCCCGTGTTTAGAAGTCGCCCCCACCTCCATAATCTTCGGGCGGCGGGACATCACCCGGGTCGTCGATGGGCGGATCATCGGGGGGCGGGTTGTCGTCGATCGGTTCCGGGGGCGGGTCGTCGTAGTCGACCGGGTAGTCGTCGATCGGGTAGTAATAATCGCCCGGGTAATAGTAGTCGATCGGGTAATAGTCGTAGAAGCCGAAGCCGGGATAGGCGCCGTAGCCGCCGTACCACGGCCCGGACCGATTCGGGGTGACGATGACCGCCGGGGCAGAGACCGGCGCGAGGGCCGGAACGAGTTGCGGCGCGGCGAGGATTTCGGGTCGGCCGTCGCCGTTCCCGTCCGCCACGAACACGGCGACGCCGTTGGCGGCCGCGCCGCCGAACGGCACGAAGTCCCCGATCAGCGAGCCGTCGGCACCGCTGAACGTTCTCACTTCGGCGCCGGGGTACCCGGCGCCCGTTCCGACGACGATGTCGTCGCGGCCGTCGCCGTTCAGGTCGCCCGCGGCCAGGGAGACGCCGCCGTAGAAGCCGGGGAAGGGCGGGAAGGCCATCACGGCGCTCAGGATCGCGCCGCCGGGGCCGAACACTCCGACCAGACCGCCGAACCCCGGCCCGCCGAGACCGACGACGATCTCGTCCCGGCCGTCGCCGGTGACGTCGGCCCCGGTGAGGGAGACCGGTCCCGCGAAGCCGGGCAGCACGAAGGCCCCGAGGATCGCACCGCCGTTGTGGACGTCGATCGCGGCGACCGGCGTTCCGGGCGCGTTCGCGGAGACGAGTACGTCCGCGGCACCGTCGCCGTTGACGTCCCCGGCGCCGACGCTCACCCGACCCGAGTAGCCGGGGAACAGATACCCGCCGCTCACCATGTTCCCGCTCGCCCCGTCGATGACCGTAGCGAACCCGCCGGCGCCGTCGAACCCGACGATCGCGTCGGAGACGCCGTCGCCGGTCACGTCGCCGGCCGCTGCGGTGACCGGGGCGCGAAAGCCTGGAAACGACGTGACCCGGATCGGTCCGGCGACCGGGTTGACGAGCGCAACGGCCGTGTCGGCCACGCCGGTGTAAAGGGGGAGGGCGATGCCGTTGCCCGTGAGTACCGCGGGCACTTCGCGCGCCTCCATCGGCTCCAGGTCGAGCCG
This sequence comes from Planctomycetota bacterium, assembly GCA_017306025.1. Classification (GTDB taxonomy): domain Bacteria; phylum Planctomycetota; class Planctomycetia; order Gemmatales; family Gemmataceae; genus Gemmata. The sequence continues at coordinate 7,140 of JAFKJJ010000565.1, read as the reverse complement.
CGGGCGGGTTGCGGACGTGGACGCTCGCGGTGAACCGTTCCACAAGCGCCGGAGCCAGCGCGTCACGGTGAAATCCTCGTGGTGAGGAGTTTCGCGTGCGGGCGCCCACCAGCGGGCGATGGCATGGTGCGGAGGGGTGGGCGGACCTGCACCGAAATCTCAACATCCGAGCGAGAATCGCCCGCGAACTTGCGCGCAATCGGTGCAATCGGGGACGTTGGAGCCGGGATTTGATGTCAGAAAAGGAATTTTGACTTTTGCAGTGGATGTGTCTTCGTCCCGAAGGGGCGTTGGAACGCAGCCCGGCCCGCGCTCCAACGCCCCTCCGGGGCGAAGACGTACAACTCCCGCACGTCAGCTCACCAACTCCTTCACGACGCGGCCGTGGACGTCGGTCAGCCGGAAGTCGCGACCCGCATACTTGAACGTCAGTTTCTCGTGGTTCAGCCCGAGCTGGTGCAGGATCGTCGCGTGCAGGTCGTGCATGTGAACTTTGTTCTCGGTGGCCGCCGCGCCGAACTCGTCGGTCGCGCCGAACGAGAACGCCCGCTTGAATCCGCCGCCCGCCAGCCACACCGTGAAGCCGCCCGGGTTGTGGTCGCGGCCCGTTCCGTTCTTCTCCGCGTACGGCGTGCGGCCGAACTCGCCGCCCCACCACACGATCGTGTCTTCCAGGAGGCCGCGCTGCTTCAGGTCGGCGATGAGACCCGCGATCGGCCGATCCACGGCCCGCGCGTGGTCGCCGTGCTTGGGGAGGTTCGAGTGCTGGTCCCACGCCGGGTTCGCGGAGTTGTCGCCGTAGGTGACCTGTACGAACCGCACGCCGGCTTCACTCAACCGACGGGCCATCAAACACTGCTTGCCGAAGTTGTCGGTGGCCTTCTCGCCGATGCCGTAGAGCTTTTGTGTCGCGGTCGACTCCTTCGAGACGTCCATCACGTCCGGGGCGTTCTTCTGCATCCGCCACGCCAGCTCGTACGACGCCGCGACCGCCTCCAGTTCCGCGTCGCCGGGCTTCTGCCGCAGTTGTTCGGCGTTCAACTCGCGGAGCAGGTCGAAGTGCTCCTGCGTGACGTTCGGCGGCAGTCCGGGAATCAGGTTGCGGATCGTGGCGTCCGACGCGGGGCCGCCGGCGCGGCCCACCGGCGTACCCTGGTAGATCGCGGGGAGGAACGCGTTGCCGTAGTTGCGGGCGCCGCCGTTGCCGGCCGACGGCGCGATGCTGATGAAGCCCGGCAGGTTCGCGTTCTCGCTGCCCAAACCGTAGAGAGCCCAGGAACCCATGCTGGGCCGAACGAAGTTGGTCGAGCCGCAGTGCAGGAACAACGTTGCGGGACCGTGCGCGACGCCCTCGGTGTGCATCGAGTGGACGAAGCACAGTTCGTCGACGACGGTGTTCACCTCGGGGAAGAGGTCCGACGCCCACTTGCCGGTCTCGCCGCGCTGGGCGAACTTCCACAGCGGCTTCATGACGCGCTGCGAGCTGCCCCGCATCCCGGTGTTGGCGATCACCCGGGCGTCGTCGAACTGGAGCTGCTTGCCGTCGTCCTTGTCGAGCCGCGGCTTGTAGTCGTAGGAGTCGACGTGCGACACGCCGCCCTGCATGAACAGGAAGATGACCCGCTTGGCCTTCGCGGGGTGGTGGCCCGGCTTCGCGGCGAGCGGATTAACCGCCGCGGCGCGGGCGTTCTGCGCCGCGAGACCCGTGAGGGCCAGCGCGCCGAACCCGCAGGCGGCTTGAGAGAGGCATTCGCGGCGGGAGAGCGGGAGTTTCATATCGGGTCCCGGGTCGGGAGCGTTTTCTTTGTGGTGCAGGCGTCCCGCCTGCATCGGGTTCGGTTGCAGGCGGGACGCCTGCACCACAATAAGAAGCGGCAAACTCAGTTCACGTAACGGAACTCCGCGGACGCGAACAGCGCGTGGAACAGCGCCGCCCAGGCGTCCTTCTCGTTCTTGCCTTTCAGGTACCGCTGTGCGACCTCGCGCTCGCCGACGGTCGGCGAGCGGCCTAGTGTCAGTCGGTACGCGCGCCCGATGCGGGCCGCGTCGTCGGGGTGCTTCTCGGCGAGCAGCCGTCCGGCCGCGAACTTCGACTGGTCGAGCACGAACGGGTGGTTCATCATGAACAGCGCCTGCGGCGCGACCGTTCCGCTGTTGCGGCGCCCCGTCACCGTGCTCGGGTCGGCCGCGTCGAACACTTCGAGCATCTCCGGCATCGCGTTGCGGAACTGCGGCAGGTAGACGCTGCGGCGGTTCGAGTTCGCCTTGTAGCTGTAGTCGGCCGCGAGCGACGGCGCGAACGTCGGGCCGCCACGGGTCGGATCGAGCTGGCCGCTCACCGAAAGCACCGTGTCGCGGATGCACTCGGCTTCGAGCCGCCGGCGGCTCGCGCGGCCGAACAGGCGGTTCTCCGGATCGGCCGCGAGGGTCGCGGCGTCGCCGGTCGCGCTCTGCCGGTAGGTGCGGCTCAACACGATATAGCGAACGAGCTTCTTCACGCTCCAGTCCTTCTGGAAGGCGAGCGCCAGGTGGTCGAGCAATTCCGGATTGCTCGGCAGTTCGCCGGTGGTGCCGAAGTTGTCCACGGTGCGAACGATCCCGTCGCCCACGAGCCAGTGCCACACGCGGTTGGCCATGACACGGGCGGTCAGCGGGTTGTTCGTGGAGGCGATCCATTCTGCCAGTTGAAGGCGCCCGCTCTGGTCCTTCGGGACGGGCGGCGCGTTGCCGTGCAGCGCGACCGTCAGGAAGCCCCGCGGGGCCGGCTCGGTCAGGTTGTGGACGTTCCCGCGGACGTGAACCTTCGTGTCCTCGATGACCTTCTCTTCCGTCACCGACATCACCATGTCTCGCTTCGGTCCGGCGTCCACGAGCTTCTTTAGCTCGGCTTCCAGCGCCTTCACGTCGTCGGGGCTCTTCGCGGGCTTGTCGCCGCCCTGTTCCTTTTTGTCGAGCGGCAGGAAGACCACCGCGTCGGGCGTGACGTGCCCCTTCGTGTCCTCGTTGGAAACGATCACGTAAGCCTGGCCGCCCTTCTCGAACCGGTACTCGCCCAGCGAGATGAACCGGCCGTCGATGGGCGGGTTCGTCTTCATGTTCACGTCGACCGTCTTCTCGCCGTCGGCGCTGAACACGTGGACCGGCACCTTGTCCGCGCGGTTTCCGCCCGGCGAGTACGCGAGCCGAACCTCGTAGCGGCCGGGCGGCACCGTTTCGGGCTGGAACGTCAGCGTCTTCTCGCCCTTCTTCTCGTCCTTGTCGTGGACGTAGCCGGCGCCGATGTACGTCTTGTTGAAGCTCGACACCATCCACTCGCCGACCTTCTTCGCCTGCTCGTCGTCCACCACGATGCCGGGGACGTCCTTCACCGCGAGCACGCCGCTGGCGATCTTCGGGCCGGTCTTGGCCTTCGCGGCCGCGATCCGCGTCTGAAGCGCCGCGACCGCAGCCTCGTGCTTCTTGATGGCCGCCTCCACGGCCGGATCGCTCGGCAACGGCACCTCCACCCACTTCGACACGTTCGCGTTTTCCAGCGCCTTGACGTTCCGCAGGATGCCCGCGAGCGCGTAGTAATCCTTCGTCGGGATCGGGTCGAACTTGTGGTCGTGGCACCGGGCACACGTCACCGTCTGGCCCAGGAAGCCCTTCGTGATGACGTCCAGTTGCTCGTCCACCACGTCCATGCGGAGTTGCCTTTTGTCCTGCTCCTCAAGGTTCGTGTTGCCGAGCTGGAGGAACGTGGTGGCGACGAGCTGCCGCTTGCGGTCGTCCGCGGTGGGGGCGGGCAGGAGGTCGCCGGCGAGCTGCTCGCGGACGAAGCGGTCGAACGGCACGTCCGCGTTGAACGAGTCGATCACGTAGTCGCGGTACCGCCACGCCTCTTTGAAGACGAGTCCGCGGAGCGTGACCGATTCCGCGAACCGCGCCACGTCGAGCCAGTGGCGGCCCCAGCGCTCGCCGAACTGCGGGCTCGCGAGCAACTTGTCGACGAGCTTCTCGTACGCGTCGGGCGCCTTGTCCGCGACGAACGCATCGACCTCCTCCGGCGACGGCGGTAAGCCGATGAGGTCGTAGTAGAGCCTACGGACGAGCGTCGCGCGGTCGGCTTCGGGCGCGGGCTTCAGCCCCTTCGCTTCGAGCTTCGCCGACACGAACGCATCAATCGGGTTCGCGCTCCCCTTTGGAACGGGAGGGTTCACGGGCAACTTGTACGCCCAGAACTTCCGCCCCTCCTCGATCGAGAGCCCGACCTGTCGCTTGGGAGCGGCGGCGGTGTCGCCGCGCGGGTCCGGCGCGCCCATCGCGATCCACTTCTCGAAGTCCTTGATGACCGCGTCGGGCAGTTTGCCCTTCGGGGGCATCTGCACGTCGCCGTCGTACTTCAGCGTTTTGAGCAGAAGGCTCTCGGCGGGCTTGCCGGGCACGAGCGCGGGGCCGCTGTCACCGCCCTTGAGCAGACCGTCGCGCGAATCGACGTACAGGCCGCCCTTGAGCTTCCCGTTCTTTTCCGCGTCGGCCGAGTGGCAACTGGCGCAGTGCTGCGTGAGGGCGGGGCGGATCTTCTTCTCGAAGAAATCGACCCCGGCCGGGTCGAGTTTCGCGGGCGGCGCGGGGTCGGCCGCCGCGGCTCGCGGCGCGGTCGGTGTGAGGAAAAGGGCGGCCAACAGGGGAGGGAAGGAGAGAGCAGCGAATCGCATCGCGGGTGTCCTGGCAGCGGCGTCCCGATCGCGAGTAGTCAAATCCCTATTATGCCGCATCGGCGCCGAAACACATCCAGAATCCCGCGAAGAGCACAAACGGACGCTCCCGCACCTTTCCTCGGCGCGGAAGCCGGAAGGTTACGGTTTCTTTTTGCGCAGTTCCTCGACCAGCGCCCGGAGTTCTTGGACCTCTTTTTCGAGTCGCTGAACTCGTAGTTCCAGTTCGGACGGAGGGGGCGGCACGAACCGGCTCAGTTCAATTTCCGGATTGCGCAGGTAGAGGCGCAGGTGTACGAGGATGGCCGCCTCGGCCGCCTTCAGTGTCAGTCCGCCGATCTTGAGCTTCCCGCCATAGATCTCGCCCAGATCGATTTCACCGCCGGCGCTGATCTCGAAGACCTGATCGAGCCGCGCCCGTTCGAAGACGTTTTCGGCGCGGATGACCAGCTTGTCGCCCGGTTTGATCCTGTCGGCGACCGTCGGATCGGCCGTCTTCGGGTCGGTCGGCTTCTTCGGGTGGATGGCGCCGGCCGGGGTCTTCGCCCCCGGCGGGACCATGTCCGGAACCGGTTTGGGCGGTTCGGCCGCGCTCAGTTGCCACGCGACACCGCTACCGACAAGAACTGCGGCCATAACCGCTGCGGCCAGGGTTTTCAGTTTCGCTTGCATCGTCACGGATAGCACCTCTGCTGCCAGGATCGTCGCGGGGACGGTTTCGGCTTTTCCGATGATGGCCCTCGCGACTAACGCGGTCGTTGACTCAACAAACGTCGCGGAGACATTCGCCCCGCCGGCGGCCGCGCCGATCGCCCCCAGAGCGGGAGTGATCCCGCGCCCGATCAGTCGCTTGCGGAGCAGTTCTTGTCCGCGTTCGAGCCGGCGCCGGAGGGTGCTCAGGCTGCACCCGGTTTCGCGGGCGGCCTCTTCCTGCGTGCGCCCCTGGAGGAAGCACGCGACGATCGGCGCCCGGTAGCGGTCGGGGAGCCGCTGAAGTTCCTCGTCCATCGCTGCGAGCAGTTCGGGATCGGCTTTCGGCGCGGCGCACGGCTCGCGGCCGGCCTTCAACTCGTGTTCGTGCCGGCGGCGGGCCTTGTCGCGCGCCCGCAGTGCCGTGAATCGTGCGACGCCGAACAGGTAACTGCCGACGGACCGCTCGCTGCGGAGGGAACGGCCCTTGCGCGCCAGAACGATGAACGCGGCCTGGAACGCGTCGTCGGCGTCCGGCTCGTTGCCGAGCACGCGGCGACACACGCCGAGCACCATCGGCCCGTGTCGGCGCACCAGTTCCGCGAACGCGTCCTCATCGCCGTGTGCGAGGAACCGCGCGAGGAGCGTGCCGTCCTCGTCTTGCGACGCGGTCAGTTTCTGAAGCTGGCTCGCCGCCCGCGCTTCGTTTCCGGTCATCGCGCCCCCGGATCGCTTTTCGGTAAGTGGTCCCGCGCCGGTGTGCGAAGTGTTCAGCTTTTCTGGAGATTTTTTCCGGCTGAGCGCGCCGAAATGCGAGGACGGCTGCGGCGAACAGTCTGGAGCGGTGCGCTCGCGTGGGACCGTTCCCTCACACGAATGACGCGGCCACCGCGTTCGACAGGTGGACGAGCCGCCCCGGCGCTTTCTCGCGCAGCGCGGTCGTCAGGAGCACGCAGAAGCCGTCGGCCTTCGGGTCGATCCAGACGGTCGTGCCAGTTGCGCCCGTGTGGCCGAACACGTTGCGGTCGAGGAGGTCGCCCCAGCTCTCCGGCGTGCCGGGGTGGTTCAGCCGCCAGCCCAGGCCCCACGGCTGTGTGCGCCGAACGCCTTCGGGCAGGTCCGGGTAGTCGTCGAGGCGGTTGGCGGTCATCGCCCGTACCGTCGCCGGGGCGAGCAGCCGGACGCCGCCGACCGTGCCCCCGGAGAGCATCAACTGGCAGATCACCGCGAAGTCCTCGGGCGTGCTGAACAGCCCGCCCCACGGCGAACCGAGCTCCTGCCAGTACCGGCTGTTCCACGAGAAATCAGGAGGGGGTTTGGGGGAACCCGCGGGGGGTTCCCCCTTCCCGGCGGAGTTAGCCTGGTAGTCGGGGACCTCGACGCGCACGAGTCGGTCGCGGTCGAAGCCCTTCGAGCCGAGCGCGGTGGACTTCAGCCCGAGCGGGTCGAAGATCTCGCGTTTGAGGAATTCCGCGCAGGTGAGCTTGGTGAGACGCTGGATAATGTCCGCGACGACCGCGGTGCCCATGCTCTGATAACTGAGCTTCGTACCGGGCTTGAATAGTGGTACCGTTTCCCGGGAGGCCGCGTCGAGGAACGTCTGGATCGGCGCGTGCTTCTTCCGCAGTTCCGCGTTGTTGTCGAGCATGTCGGGCAGGCCGGACGTGTGCGTGAACAGGTGGCCGACGAGCGTCTTCTCCTTTCGGTTGGCCGCGAACTCCGGGACGTAGTGGACGACCGGGTCGGTGAGGTT
>JAFKJJ010000564.1 GCA_017306025.1 Planctomycetota bacterium | reverse complement strand
CGGTAGCCCTGGATCGAACTGCGGTAGGCGTTCGCGGACAGGTCGGCGTAGATGCTCGGCACGGGCGCGTTGTGGACGTAGACCTCATAGGCGACCGGGGCCACGGCCGGCACCGCCGCCAGGTACTTCTGGATCGCGTCGGCGCGCTTCCCGTCGAGCTCGGCCCGCAGGTCGTTGATCTTGGCCGCGTTCGCGTCGGTGATCGTGAGGTCCGTCGCGGTCTGGATGTACAGCTTCGGGTCCGGCGCCGGGCGCACCCGAGCGAGGGAGTCGAGCTTCTGCAGCCCGGCCGGCGTGAGCTTGTCGGTCCCGGCCTCGAAGTAGTAGTTCCAGATCGTCTGGTTGAGGAAGTGGCCGTTGGCGACCTGCTGGGCGAACGGGGCGATCACCGCCTGTCGGGCGGCGTGGCTGTACCGCTCGGGGTAGCACGGGTCGACGGCGTTGCGCCACTTGTCGCCGATCACCCCGTGGCCGTCGCCGCCGGTGTGAACGCACCCGACGGAGCCGAGCCCGCTCGTCAGAAGCGCGGCGGCCGCCGCCGCGCGGAACATCCGGTTCATCGCATCTCCTCCTTGAGAACCGACCCCGGGCGTCCCGCCCGGTATCGGATTGCTTGACCTTCAATCAACCGGCGCCGAGCGGTCGGAACTCGGCCCGGCGCCCGCGCCCACTAACCCTTCAGCAGGTTCTTCTGGATCTGGATGGCGGCCGGGCCGACCAGCACAACGAAGATCGCCGGGAAGATGAAGAGAACCAGTGGGAAGATCAGTTGCACGGCCGTCTTCGCCGCCTTCTCTTCGGCCAGTTGCCGGCGCCGCACCCGCATCGAGTCGGACTGCACCCGCAGCGCCTGGGCGATCGACGACCCGAACCGGTCGGCCTGGATCAGGATCGCGGCCAGGCTGCGGACGTCGTCGACCCCCGTCCGCACGCCCAGGTCGTGCAGCACCTCGCGCCGCGGGCGGCCCATCTGGAGCTGGAGGTTGGCCAGCGAGAACTCCTCGCAGATGGTTTTCGCGTGCCCCTTCATCTCCTCGGTCACCTTCCGCAGCGCCGCGTCCAGGCCCAGGCCCGACTCGACGCACACCACCAACAGGTCCAGGGCGTCGGGCAGCGTCAGGAAGATCTCCTTCTGCCGCGTCGTCCGCAGGTGCCACAGCACGATCTGCGGGAGGTAGAAGCCCAGACCCGCCATCGCCACCGTCCACTGGATCGACTTCATGGTGAAGCCGTCTTTGACCAAGAAGAGTAAAAGGGCCGGGATGAGGAACACGGCCAGGCAAACTACGCGGATTCCGTGGTATACGGCGGCCGCGTTCTCGCTGCGGAAGCCGGCGTTCGCCAGCTTGATCCGGAGCGAGTTCTTCTCCAGTTCGCTCTGCGGCTCCATCATGCCGCCCAGGTTGCTGAAGGCGTCCTTCAGCCCCTTGAACCGGTTGCGGCTCTCGGACTGCGACATCTCGATCTCGACCAGCGATTTCGGCCGGCCGATCCGCTCCAGCCGCTCTTCGGCCTGGCTGTTGCGGCTGGAGATCAGGGACAGCACCCAGAACGTGCCCGCCACGATGGCGACGAACACGAACACGGGCGTCAGTTCGTCGGCGGACAGGAACGCGAACAGTTCCACGGCTATTACTCCAAGCTGTTGGCTCTTAGCTGTTAGCTCTTGGCTCTTGGCTCTTGGCGAGCCGGTCAGGTCGAGCGGGGCGGGTTCACCGGTCGCAACCGCGGGCGCTGTCTGTCCGGCTAATAGCCAGCGGCCCGACTCACACCTTGATGTCCACGATCTTCTTGATGGCGTAAGAGCCGATCAGCATCAGGACGATGGCCCCGATCGACATCTTCACGCCCATCGGGTCCTTCCAGAGCAGCTCGACGTAGTCCGGCTTCATCCACAACATCATCATGAACAGGCCGATCGGCAGGGCGATGAGCACGACGCCCGAGAGGCGCCCTTCGGCGGTCAGGGCCTTCACCTGGCCGAGGATCTTGAACCGCTCGCGGATCACGTGCCCGATCCGGTCGAGGATCTCGGCCAGGTCGCCGCCGGTCTGCCGCTGGATCGCGACCGAGGTCACGAAGAACCGCAGGTCCAGGTTCGGGACGCGGTCGCACATGCCCTTGAGGGCCTCTTCGAGCGGGATGCCGAGGTTCTGCTCCTCGTAGACGCGGCCGAACTCCTTGGAGATCGGGGCCGGCATCTCCTCGGCCACCACGTGCATGCCCGCGGCCAGCGAGTGCCCGGCGCGGAGGGCCCGGGCCACCAGTTCCATCGCGTCGGACAGCTGCGCCGCGAACGCCTTCAGCCGGCCGGCCCGCTTGGTGTACAGCCACAGCCAGGGCAGGGCGAAGAACAGCAGCGCCCCCAGCGGGAGCACGTACAGGTTCACCAGCCAGATCGAGAGCGCCGCGCCGAGCACCGCGAGCCCGACCGAGATGCCGAACAGCGCGCTGGGCTTGATGTTACAGTCGGCCTGCTCGAACACCTTGGTGAGGTTGAACACCTCCGGCGTGAGCCGGTCCATGAGCGTCTTCTTGTCGACCTCCTGCATCGCCTGCTTCAGGAGCATGTCGGCCGACGAGTCCTTCCGCGTGTTGCGGCCGACCAACTGGTCGAGCCGGTCGGCGGCCCGCCCGTCCTCATTGCGGCGGAGGGCGACGTACAGCATCACGACCATTGCGACGACGAGTCCGCCGACCAGCAACGGGAGCAACATCGGGTTCATGCGAGTCCACCTGGCGCGGGTTCCCAATCCGGGCGCGCGCGCCCGGTCGTGTGTGCGGGTTCGACCCTCCTGGTGTGATTCCGGCCCGAGTCCTTCGGGCCGTGTGTCCGAATCGCGGGTTGCGGAATCCGGGCGAGTCGATTCCGCGCATCCGCCCGCCGTTCGGCTCCGATTCTTCCGTCTCCGGCCGTTGAGTCCGCGATCCGCGATCACTAGTCGCGCATCAGGATGCGCTCCGCGAACATGTTGCTCGGCAGCTTGACGCCCTTCGATTCCAGTCGGTTGATGAACGTCGGCCGGACGCCGGTCGCCTCGAACTGGCCGTAGGCGCGGCCGTTCTGGTCGATGCCGAGCTGCTTGTAGCGGAACACCTCCTGCATGATGATGATGTCCTGCTCCATGTTCATCACCTCGGTGATGGCGGTGATCTTTCTCGGACCGCCCTGGAGCCGGTTCGCCTGGATGATGAGGTCGATGGCGGAGCTGATCTGCTGCCGCATCGCCTTCACCGGCAGCTCGAAGCCGCCCATCATGATCATCGTTTCGAGCCGCGTGAGGGCCTCGCGCGGGGTGTTCGCGTGGAGCGTCGCCAGCGAGCCGCCGTGGCCGGTATTCATGGCCTGGAGCATGTCCAGCGCTTCGGAACCGCGGACCTCGCCGATGATGATGCGCTCGGGCCGCATGCGCAGGGCGTTCCGCACGCAGTCGCGGGTGCTGACGGCGCCCTTGCCCTCGATGTTCGGCGGCCGCGTTTCGAGCCGCACGACGTGGTCCTGCTGGAGCTGCAGTTCGGCCGCGTCCTCGATCGTCACCACCCGCTCGTCGCCGGGGATGAAGCTCGACAGCGTGTTCAGGAGCGTCGTCTTGCCGCACCCGGTACCGCCCGAGATGAGGATGTTGAGCCGGGCCTTGATGCAGGCCTCCATCAGCATCGCCATTTCCGGCGTGAACGCCTTGTAGTTGAGCAGGTCTTCCAGTTTCAGCGGGTTCGCGCCGAACCGGCGGATCGAGAGGCTCGGGCCGTCGAGGGCGATGGGCGGGATGACCGCGTTCACGCGGGAGCCGTCCGGCAGGCGCGCGTCCACCATCGGGCTCGTCTCGTCCACGCGGCGCCCGACCTTCGACACGATGCGGTCGATGATCTGCATCAGGTGGTCGTTGTCGCGGAACTTCACTTCCGTCTTTTCGAGCTTGCCGCGGCGCTCGACGTAGCACTTGTGCGGGCCGTTCACCAGGATGTCGCTGATGGTCGGGTCCTTGAGCAGGATCTCCAGCGGGCCGAAGCCGAGCGTCTCGTCGAGAACCTCTTCGATCAGCTTCTCGCGCTCGATGCGGTTGAGGAGCGGATTTTCGGTGTCGCACAGGTGCTCGATGACCCGGCGGATGTCCCGCCGCATGGCCTCGCTGGACAGGTCCTTCACGCGGGTGAAGTCGAGCCGCTCGACCAGCTTCGAGTGGATCTGGCGCTTCAGCTCCTCGAAGTTCTTGCCCGTCCCGCCGGGGCCGCTGGGGCCGATGCTCGGGCTGGACAGGCGCGAGATGCCGCTCGCCCCGCCGCTGTTGTGGTTGAGGCTGTTGAGCTTCGAGATCCCTTGTTGGAGCCGGCTCATGGTGCGTCGCCCTTCGTCATTGGTCCTTGGTCATTGGTCCCCGGCCACTGGCGTGTCCTCGAATCCGGTTCGTCGGTCAGGACGCTCCCGAATGACCAAGGACTAATGACCAATGACGCGTCAGCGCTTGCCGAAGAACCCCCACCCGCCCTTGCTGCCCTTGCCGTCCGCGCCCGCGGTGACCGGCTTGCCGTAGAGCGCCTGGGCCAGCCCGTGGATGCTCTGCTGGACGCGGCTCTTGGGGGCGAACTTGATCAGCGGGTGCCCGGCCACGCGGGCGCCGATCACCGGCTTGGTGTCGTTGGGCACCTGCCAGAAGATCGGCTTGCCGATCACCTCCTCGGCCTTCTTGAGGCTGATCCCCTCTTCGACCGAGTCGGCGCCCAGCCGGTTGATGACCACCCGCACCTTGTCGGCCAGGTTCTCCTCGCCGCCCAGGCTGTGGATCAGCCGCACCACGTTCCGCAGGCTCGCCAGCTCCAGCTGCGCGACCAGGAGGATGATGTCGGCCATCCGCAGGGCCATCAGGTCGGTCGGCAGGAGGCACTTGGACAGGTCGAGGACCAGGTGCGTGTAGCTGATCTTGAGCAGGTTGAGGATGCGCTCCACGTGCTGCTCGTGGACGATGCCGCCCTCGGCGATTTCGAGCGGGTGGCGGAGGATCGCCAGGCCGGTCGGCTCGTGCTTGGCCATCGCCCGGCGGAGGAAGTTCATGTCCAGCCGCTCGATGTTCCGCGCCAGGTCGGCGATCGAGATGTTCTCGAACCCGTTGACCTCCAGCGCGATGTCGGCGTCGCCCAGCGCGAGGTCGAGGTCGATGAGGGCGGCGGCGTGGGTCGGGTCGGCGGCGAGGGTGGCGGCCAGGTTCACGGCCAGGGTCGTGGTGCCGACGCCGCCGCGGCTGCCGAGCACCGCGATCATCGACGAGGCGCCGGTGTTCCGGGCGGACGTCGTCGCGCCGCTCTGGACCTCGACCGGGCCGCCGTTCTCGCCCTGGATGCGCCGCAGCGCCGCGAGCATGTCCTCCAGGCCCACCGGGTGGGTCAGGAAGTACTTCGCCCCCTTCTGGAGCGACTGCAGGAGCGCCTGGTGGTCGTGGCTGATGGTGAGGACCGGCAGCTTCGGGTACTCGACCGAGAGCTGGCCGATCATCTGCAGGGCCCGGTCCTTGTTGGCGTCGAGGGCGACGATCGCCACGTCGGGCATCGACTGTTGGATGACCTCGAAGAAGTACTCGTAGCGGGCGCACTCGGCCTCGAGCCACACGAAATCGATCCCCAACAGCAGCGTGCGGAGCGATTCGCGGGTCGATTCGGTCGGGTCTACGATCGCGATGCGTTGCATGTCCACCACCACCGAGTCAGTTGTTCCGCGTCGAGGTCGATCGTCCGTCTCGGCCGCGCCGCGGTGCGGGCCGAACGCCCGCACCACGACCGCTCTTTCGTTCGTCGCGCCCCCGGGATTCCGGGGGCGGGCGATTTCGGCTTCACCGCGCCGGGCCGATCAGCCCGGGGGCACCGGGGCGCCGGTCACCGGCGGGAGCGGGGGCAGCGCCACGGGGGCGGGCTCGCCGCCCGTCGCCCCGGGGACCGCCGGCAGGGTCCCGGGAGCCGTCGCCGGGGGCATCGGGGCCGGGACCGCGCTCGCACCGCCCGGCGGGGTCACCGGGATGGGCGGCACCATCGCCGGGCCATGGCCCCCTCCGTTCAGGGCGGGCAGGCCGCCGGTCGGCAGGCCGTACGCGGGGGCCGGGAGGCAGGTGCCGTTGGGTCCGGTGCAGACGTTGCCGGCACACGGGTACCGCAGGACCGTCGGGTCGCACTTGTAAGCCGCGTTGTAACACTTCCCGTTCCACACCTTGCGCTGCCCGCGCGGGGCCTCAAGGATGTTTTCCAAGAATAGTTCATAATCGTCGGGCGTGCGGGTTTCTTGTCCCGGAAGCCGCTTGGGCGCCTGGCACGGGTCCATCGGGGCGACCAGCCGCGGGGTCACCAGGATCACCAGTTCGCTCTCCCGCATCTGGTAGCTGAGCGAGCTGAACCCGACGCCGATGAACGGGAGGTCGCCCACCACCGGAACCTTGTTCGCCGACGCCTGCACGCTGTTCTGGATCAGCCCGCCGATGGCGAACGTCTGGCCGGACTCCAGGAGCACCGTGGACCGGACGCTCTGCTCGGTAAAGCCGGGGCTGGTCGCCCCGTTGATCGTGATGCCCAGGCCCTGGCTGACCGCGGTCACCCGCGGGTTGATGTCCAGCCAGATCTGCCCGTTGCCGTAAACGATCGGCACCACTTCCAGTTCCGTCCCGAACGGCACCAGCTGCACGCCGGGGCCGGTGATGCCGGACGTCCCGCTGAGGATCGCCTGCTGACCGCCCGCCCGGAAGAACGCCGGGCGCCCGGTCTGGGTCACCACCCGCGGCTCGGCCAGGAACTTCGCCACGCCCTCGGTCCGCAGCGCCTGGAGGGCGGCGAAGAACTTGTTGGGCAGGACGGCCAGTTGCAGGTTCGCGTTCGTGCTGAACGTCGGGGCCGTGCCCGCGGACGTTTGAACGCCGAGCAGGCCGCTGACGATACTGGAGAACGAGGTCCCGTTACCGGCCCCGGGGGCCGCGAAGTCGAACCCGCGGGTGCGGAGCTGGTTGCGGTCCACCGACGCGATCACCACGTCGATCTGCACCTGCTGCACGCCGCCGATCTGGACCGCGTTGATGACGTTGTTCGGGGTCCCGCCGACGGCACTGTTCGCGAGCCGGGAGATGATGTCCGCGTCCTGCGGGCTGGTCACGTACCCGCTCAGGATGATCACGTTGCCCACGCCGGGCTGCACGTCGACGTTGGCCGTCGGCACCGTCCGCTTGATCAGGTTGCGGAGCAGGGCCAGGTCCGGCTGGACCACCACGTCGAACTTCATCGGCGGCCCGTCCTTCTGGACGATCGTCAACTGGCTCAGGCCGCCGCTCTTGCCGGTCAACAACAGCTTCTTCGCGTCGTTCGGGTCCACCCGGACCCCGAGCACGTCCTCGCGGCTGACGATGATGTCGGTCGGCGGGTTCTTCAGCCCGGGGTCGAACGACACCACGCCGCCCAGCGGCACGATCAGCGCGCCGGTCTTGTCCACGGGGACGGCCGGCGGCGGGATCTTCGGGTCCTTGTCCGGCGGCTGGGCGCTCCCGTTGGTGGTGAGCGCCAGCAGGCCGACCGTGAGAACCGTGGCCCACGGCAGCAGCCGTCGGGCGGTACGCTTGGGGTGCATCCGTTCACCTCTCCTCAATATGTGGGCGGGAAGACCCGCCGGGCTGCGTTGTTATTCCCGCCGGCCGGTTCCGGGCCGGAGCCGGCCGGGGTTTTTGGGCGCCCGTCCGGGGCCGGGGGCATCTTGCCCGTCCGCTCCCGTCGGGTTTTTCGCTCCGCCCGCGGACTCGCCTCCGCGGTCGGAACGGGGTGCTCTCTCAGTCCCTCCGGGCGTCCGGGCTCGCCTTCGGCGCGTCGTCCGGGGTCGCCTTCGGGGCTTCCGTCTTGTCGCTCTGGGCGGCCTGCTCGGGGGTCAGTTCCGCGATCTTCTTCAACTGGCCCGAGGGCTGTTCCTCGAACCGGTGGATGACGGTGCCGCTGGCGGTGTGAACGGCCACGTCCACGATCTTCCGCTTCACGACCGGCGGCGCGACCGGCTTGACCGGCGTCGTTTCCGTCGGGCTCGGCTTGGACGGTATGAACGGCTCCTGCGGCGCCGGTTTCGGGTTCGGCACGCCGATCATCTCGTACGTGATCCACTGGCCCTTCGCCACGCCGGTCTTGAACGCCTTGTTCCCGACCACGTCGCCGAAGTCGGTCACCGCGTCGGTCGCGGACTCCTTCGGGATCTCCTTCCACTCGAACGCCTCCTTGATCAGGTCGTTCGTGAGCGGGGTGTTCGGCTCAATGAACCGCTTGGCGACCAGCACGTTGGCCATCTTGATCGTCGGCGCCGGCGCGGCGTCCGGCACGCCCTTCGGCTCCGGCTGCTTCACCTCGGGTTGCTTCACCTCGGGCTGCGGGTCGGGCTTCTTCTCTTCGCCGTTGACCTTGACCACGGTCGGGTTCTTCTCGTCCTCGAGGAGTTTGATGACCTCGTCGATGTTGTACTTCGTGTCCTCGTCGGGCGGCCGGTTCTGGTTCCGCAGCTTCAGCGTCAGGTTGCACCCGCGGGCCCGGGCCAGTTCGAGGGCCGCGGCCTGCTTCTTGGTGAGCGCGAACCCGACCTGGTTGATGTCCGGGTACACGCCGTTCTTGTTGTTGCTCATGTCGTGGTTGACGTTGATGACCAGCGTGTTCACCAGCAGGTCGAACACCTTCAGGGTGTTGCCGAGCCGCAGCGAGGCCATCACGTCCACCCGGCAGCCCGGCACGACGAACCCGGAGGCCGCCTGGCTGGACCCGATCGACAGCGCCACGAGGTCGTGGCCGTCGGGCAGGGCGATGCCCTTGTTCAGGTCGGCCGGGTTGATCGTCTCTTCCGCGCGGATCGGGCGGGAGAGGCGCTTCTCCATCAGGTCGTCCGGGTTGACGACGAAGGCCGGGGGCAACCCGTCTTTCGGCAGCCGCTTCGTTTTCACCAGGTTTTTCACCTCGTCCTTCGTGAAGACGGTACCGACCGGCAGGTCCTTGGTGGCGACGAGCACCTCCACCTGTTCGACCTGCTTACCGCTCATCTGGGCGGTCAGGAATGCGGCCACGAGGCCGCACCCGACCGCCACCACCATCAGGATCACGTTCTTCTGCTTCATGGGTGCAAACCCCTTGGAGACAAGTGGCCCTCAGCCTTCGCGGCGGGCCGTCTCACGCGGGGCGCGAGACGACCGGTGGCCCGGCGGCGCGTCAGACGCCGCCGGTCGTGCGCGCCGCCCACGCGGCCGCGCGCACCGGCTCCGGTCATCGGGATCGGGTGATGACCGGGGCCGCAGCCCGCTCTTGGTCGTGACCCGGAGGCGACGGTGTCGTTTCCCCGCTCGCCCGAGCCGTCCCGCGAACGGGCCGGTTGTCGGGATTTTGCCGAGTTTATCAGGGTTACGCGGTGTATCGCCTTTTTCCCCCGCCCTCAGAATCGGCCGGGCGGGTCGGGTTCCTTCAGTGTTTCGGAGTTTCGTGGCCGTGCGGAGATTTCGCAGGCTGCCAGTTCTATAGTTCACCCCGAAGCGCCCGGCTGTCACGAGTTGCCGGATTTTTCGGATAGGGGCGAAAGATCGGGCGGTTGGTCCGGTTGTAGGGCCGCAATTTTTACTCCGGCCGGAAGGTTCTCGTGTTCGACCTTCCGACCCGCGGCGGCCCTCACGCCATCAGGACGAGCATGTAGAGCAGGTACAGGATGAACCCGACGCACAGCGGGATGCCGTAGGGGAGTTTCACCCAGACCTTGCGGCGCTCGGTGGCCCGCTGCTTGGCGACGCCGCCCATCATCGAGAAGACCAGCGCCAGGTCGGTACCGATTTCCTTGACCATCTGGGCGTTGTCGCCGAACCTGCGGCGGATCACGATCATGATCAGCCCGAACGCGCCGCCGACGATCGCGCCGAAGCAGAACGCCCAGAACACCACGCCCAGCCCGTGCAGCGAACCCATCTCGACGGCCTGTGTGGTATCGCCGGTGCCGAAGTACGCCCCGACCCAAGCCCCGAAGCCCATCTGCATCTTCACGTCGCCCTCGCCGACGCCGCCGATCGCGAGCATGGGGAACAGGAGGACGAAGCCCAGCACCGTGCCCAGGACCGCCATGCCGAAACCGCCGGTGCCGGAATCGACCGGCACCTGGAAGTCGTGCAGCGCGCCCAAGGCCCAACCCGACAGCACCAGGGGCAGGGTGATCCAGTTGGGGACCTTCAGCGCCCAGCCGTCGATGAACGCGGCCAGGATCATGCCGAAGCCGATGACCACGAGCGGGCCGGCGTTGAGCCCGTGCGGCCAGAGTGCGGCCCACGCGTGGTGCGCGGCGACTGCGGCCAACACCCACAGCACGGCGAACGCCGGCATCCGGGCCATCTGGAGGACGAACGCGCGGTCGATGCCGAGCGAGTCGTCTTTGGGGGCGGGCAGGACGTTCGCCGGCGCCGCGCCGTTGGTTTCGAGGACGGGAGCGGGGTTACTCATCGGCGGTCACCTCAATCGCGGGTTCGGTTGTGAGTCGGAATCCGTGTTCGGTGCCCGGTGCCCCGCCGCGAGGCGGACCTCGCGGCGCGACGCGGGCCGGGTCGCTCCGGCGGCCCGGCCCGCGTCGCGGTTCCTGTTTCCCTGCGCCGGCAGCAGCTCAGCTGCCCGAGGGCGGCTTGATGGACGAGCCGACGAAGCTGAACGTGCTGTTCGCGTTGCTGCCCAACGTGGTGATCGCCGCGATGCAGACGACTACGATCAGGGCCAGCATCACCGCGTACTCGACAGCCGTCGGGCCGTCTTCGGCCTTCAGGAACGACACCAGGTTCTTGGTCAGGCTGCGCATGGTCCGATCTCCCGTGTTGGATAGAAAAAGTCGTTCGCGGTCTGCGGCGCGCCGGGTTCCCCGTCCCGTCGTGCCGCGCGTGGCCCACTGGTCAAGAGCCCGAGCCGCCGGGCTTAACGCCCTGCAAACTCAAATCGTTGTACATCGCGCTCGTCGTACCACCGATGTTGCTGATCGCTGCGACCAGGACCACGATTATCAGCGCCAACATTACGGCGTACTCGACGGCAGTCGGGCCATCCTCCTCCTTCAAGAAGGCGACGACCCTTTTCGTGAACCGGCCGAGCATGGCTTCACTCCGGGTGTTGCGCGAGCCGGCTGTTCCCGGTCTCGGTCGCCCCGGCCGCTCTTCCGCCTTCGAACCGATCCGTCGGGCGTGAGGAGGCAGTCTCCTGTCCGCTCACCCATCGAACCGGCTGCCGGGACGGGCGGCCGGGCTGTCGTCACGGACCGAACCAGGGCACCAGACGACCCGTTCACACCCGAACCGTAGAACGCAGGGCCGGGCTGAGTCAAATCGCCGGGTGGGCGATTTCCGCTTGAAATGACGAGAATTCCGACTGTATGGCGTATGTGGAACCGACCGCTACGCGCGGCCGGATCGGTCGACACGGGCCACGAGAGCCGACAGCCGGGCGGCTGTCGCGGCCGTGTCCGGCACCGGCTCGCGCCGCACGACGAGCCGGACGAGCCAGCCGAGCACGGAGCAGACCGCACCGGTGGACGCGAGCAACCGGACGAACGCGTCGGGCGCGTCGAACGTGGGGCGGAGGGCGCGGTAGGCGCTCAGTCCGGCCGCGAAAAGTGAGGCGTCGGCGTCCGAGAGATCGCCGAGCAGCCGCGCCAGGTCACAGGCCGGGTGATCGACTCCCGCGGCGCCGAAGTCGATGATTCCGGTTACTGCGTGGCCCGAAAACAGGACGTGCTCGCCGCGCAGGTCGCGGACACAGGGGCGAAGGGCGAACTCGTGACGTTCCCAGTACCGCAGTTCGCCGACCGCGACCGGCGCTGCACGTACCACGGCCGCAACGGCACGGCGCAAGAGCGGATCGAGTTGCGCCGAGACGGGCGGAAGCGAATCAGGACCGGCGCGAATGAGCGATTCGTTCTCCACAAGAATTCGGAGTCGGTTCTGCACCCCGGGACACGGTCCGCGTTGCGTCGGGACGAGCGCGGCCCACGCGTTATGAAGTCGCGCGACCGCTTCGCACGCCGCCGCGACCTCTTCGGCCGTCGGTGCGGGGCGGGGGCTGCCGGATCGCCAGCGGCAGCAGTCCCAGATATGATCGTCGGTGAACGTGGCGGACCCGCCGGCGCCGTGGAGCACTTCCGGCACGAAGGACAGACCCCGCGCCGCGGCCATCCACGCGTGGATCTGTCGCAGACGTTCGAGCGAGGTGCCGGCCGGCCACGCCTTCAGCGCGACCCGCGGTGCAAGATCGTCGGCGCCGCGCCAGACGCTCGCCCCACTGAACCCGCCGGGGACACGGGTCCACGTCAGCCCGCGCGTGTGCGGTGCGAAGTGTTCGAGAACAGAGAGGGGTGGGAGGTCGGGGAGCGGCACACGATCAGTGTAGCAGACACGCTCCGTGTGCCGTCGCAGTTCCTGTGGTGTTGCGACGGCACACGGAGTGTGCCGACTACTTTTTTTGTCACCGCGCGTCGGTGGTGGCCTTTGCGGGTGCGGAGGGGACGGGGGCGGCCTTGCGCGCGGCCCGCGCGATCGGCTCCGGGTACACGCCGAAGAACAGCGTGCCGCCCGCGAGGGCGACCGCCGCCAGGAACGTCGGCACCGCCCGCGACCGCACCGGCGGGCGGATCGGCGTGCGCAGGAACATCACCCCCACCACCCGCAGGTAGTAGTACGCCCCGACCGCGGCGTTCACGGCCGCGAACACCGCCAGCCACCGGTACAGGTCGCGCATCGCCGGCGAGTCGGTCGGGGCGTCGATCGCGCCGACGAACAGGAGCAGTTTCCCCGCGAACCCGGCCGTCAGCGGCAGCCCGATCAGACTGAACATGAACACCGCCATCGCGCCGGCCGAGATCGGGTGCGACTGGCTCAACCCCGCGAGGTCGTCGATCGATTCGACCGGGCGCTCCGGCGTGCTGAGGAACAGGATCACCGCGAACGAGCCGACGGTCATCATCCCGTAGGCGACGAGGTACACGAGAACCGCGTCGATCCCGCCGACGTCGGGCGGCGCCTTCGCGTCCGGCAGCGAACTCGCGACCACGACACCCATCAGCATGTAACCGCCGTGCGCGACGCTCGAATAGGCCAGCATCCGCCGCACGTTGTCCTGAAGGAGCGCCAGCACGTTGCCCAGGCACATCGTCATGACGGCGATGATCCACAGCAGGAGCGGCACCTGCGTGTTCGTGTCGAACGGGAGGTGCCGGCCGTCGGCGCCCAGGAGGCCGAAGACGCGCGCGAGCGCGACGAACCCGGCCACCTTCGGGAAGAACGCCAGTTGCGCCACCACGCCGGCCGGGGCGCCCTCGTACACGTCGGGGGCGTAGAAGTGGAACGGCACCGCCGTGACGCGGAAGGCCATCGCCGCGATCACCATCACCGCGGCCACGAGCGCCATCGGGTTGAGCGCTTCGGCGTGCGCCTTGGTCAGCGCGTCGGCGATCACGGTCAGGTTCACGCTGCCGGTTAAGCCGTACAGGTAGCTGAACCCGAACAGCATCACCGCCGACGACATCACGCTGAGCAGGAAGTACTTCGCGGCGGCCTCCTGGTTCAGCTTCGTGCGCGCCGGGAGGTAGAGCAGGATGTAGGTCGGGATCGAGAGCAGTTCGAGCGCGAGGAACAGCGTGATGAGGTCGTTGGCGCGGCCCACGAGCGACACCCCGGCCGCCGCGGTGAGGAGGCACGCGTAGTACTCGGCCGCGTTGGTGCGGTCGACCTCCGCCCACGACACGAACACGAGCACGAACGCGCCGACGAGCGCGACCCAGCGGACGAACTGCGCGGCGGCGTCCGGAATAAGCGGCGCGGCGCTCGGGATCGGTGGCATCTGCGTCTTGATCGTTCCGGCGAGGACACCGGCGAGAACGACGCCGAGCAGCGACACGACGAACCAGAGCCACCGGCGGTTGTACAGGCAGCCGAAGAGGAAGACGACGCACGCGGTGCCGACGAGCGCGATCTCCGGCGCGGCGAGGCGGAACACGCCCTTGAGCGTCTGTTGCAGCAGCGGGTCGGTCATTGCGGTGGTGTCAGGTGTTTCGGTGGTTCTCGGGCGGGCCGGCGACCCGCCCCACAACGGCCGCGGCTACTCTTCGGCCCCCGGCCCCTTCGTACCGCCCTTGTTCTTGCCCTTCGGCGCGCCCTTGCCGTCCTTCGGCGCGCCCTTACCCGCGCCCTTCGGGTTGTCCTTCCCCTGCGGGCCTTTGATCTCGATCGGCCCGAGCGGAGCGACCAGCACGGGCTCCGGCGGCTCGTCGGACACGTACACGACGCCGCCGGCGCGGGCGCGGGCCGCGTCGCCGATGTTCGCCAGCACCCGCACGTCGGGGGCCATCGTGTCGACGATCGGCTGCGGGAGCAGACCGAGCAGCAGGCACAGGCCCGCGAGCGACCCGAACGCGAAGAACTCGCGCCGCGTCACGTCGGGGACGGGCGTGCCCGGCTTGACCGGGATCGCCGGGGCCGGTTCCGGCTCCTTCAGCGGGTTGAAGAACACCCGCTTCATCATCGTGAGCGTGTACCACGCGCTCAGGAAGATGCCGACGGCCGCGACCACCGCCAGCCCCAGCCGCGGGACGCCGGGGTTCCGCGCGTCGAACAGCCCGGCCATCATCATCATCTCGCTGACGAAGTTGTTGAACCCCGGCAGCCCGACGCTCGCCAAGCACAGGGCGAACGCGAGCACGGCGAACGTCGGGAACCGGCCCATCAGCCCGCCGAACTTCGACGTTTCCGTGGTGCGGTAACGGTCGAGGAGGAACGCCAGCGCCGCGAACAGCGCCCCGGTCGAGAGCCCGTGGTTGACCATGTGCAGGGCCGCCCCGGTCAGCCCCTCCTTGTTGAACGCGAACAGCCCGAGCACCAGGAACCCCAGGTGCGACACGGACGAGTACGCGATCACCATCTTCACGTCCCGCGAGGCGTACGCGCAGAACGCCGCGTACACGATCCCGAACGCCGCCAGCGCCCCGACGGCGGGCAGCCCGTAGGCCAGCGCCGCGTCGGGCACGAGCGGCAGCACGAGGCGGAGGATGCCGAACGCGCCGAGCTTGGACAGGAGCGCCGAGAGCACCACCGTGATGCCGATGGGCGACTCGCCGTAGGCCGCGGGGAGCCACGTGTGGAACGGCCAGACCGGTACCTTCACCATGAACCCGGCCATGAGCGCGACGAACAGCCAGAACTGCGTGTCGAGCAACTTCGTCCGCGCCGCCTCCGCGTCGGCGACCGCGCGCCGCGCCGACTCGACTTGCAGTTCGAGCCCGCGCACCTCGGCGGGGTTCGGCTTCGCCCGCTCGCGAGCCGTCGACAGTGCGCGATCGGAGCCGGTGAGCATCATTCGGGCGGTCGGGACCGCGTCGGCCCACACCTGCACGTTGCCCATCAGGTCCGGCAGCGAGAACGTGATCGGTCCGGCCTTGGCGGCCACGATCTCGGCCCGCGCCGGGCCGGACGCGGAAGCCGGTACCTCGACCGGAACGAAGGCGGAGTTCACGCGGCCGCCCGTCGTCGGATGCACCGGCGTCGGGTTGGTGACGACCGCGCCGATCACGCCCAGCAGCGTCAGCAGGCTGCCGGCCAGCGTGTACAGGAAGAACTTCCGGGCCGCGTCGCGGCGCGCCGACCCGACGCCCCACCGGCCGATGAGGAAGAAGGCCGGGATCAGCGTCAACTCGAAGAAGATGTAGAAGAGGATCACGTCGAACGACAGGAACGCCCCGACCACCCCGGTCTGGAGGAGGAACAACCAGCCGTAGTACGCGCCCGGTCGCTCCTTCACCGAGTCCCACGAGACGAGGATCGCCGGCGGGAGCATGACCGCGGCCAGCGCGACCAGCCAGAGGTTCAGCCCGTCGACGCCGAGGAACAGTTGGACCTTCGGCCCGGGCCGGCCGTCGGCGGACGGGCTCGCGGACAGGTTGAACAGGGTCCAACCGGTGCGGGCGTCGGCCCCCTCGCCGCCGTGGCGCCCGGCCGGGTCGCCGGGCACGAAGTGCGGGTACCACCGCTGTAGCGACCCGTCGCCCCGGACCTGCGACGTGTCCCGGGCGCGCTCGTCGAGCGTCGGGATCGCGATCACCGCCACCGCGGCCGTCAGCCCCAGGTACACGAGCGCGAGCCAAAGTGCGACGCGCCGCGCCGCCCGGCCGAACAGCGGCAGGAGCGCCGCCGACACCAGCGGCACCAGCACGAGCAGGAGTACCAGGACCCGGATGACGGCGTAGGTGGACATCTTCTTCGGTGGTGGGTGGTGGGCGGCGTGCGGTGAGTTGCGAAGCGGCGCCTTCAACTCACCGCCCGCCGCCCACCACCCGCCACTCCTACCGAGTGATTCGGAACACGACGAACGACAGGAACACGGCCAGTCCCAGCGCCATCGACAGCGCGTAAAACTGGACCAGTCCGGTCTGGATCGGGCGCACCCACGCGCCGAGGAACCGCGGCACCGCCGCGACCAGTCGCGACAGGGCGTCGAGGAACCCGTCGAACACGCGGGCGAGGAACGCGAGCACCTCCGCGGGCTTCACCAGCACCGCGTGGTACAGTTCGTCCACGTACAGCTTGTCCCGCGACAGCGCGAACACCGGGTCCAGCCCCAGGGGCGCCTTCTCCGCGCCGCCGTTGCGGTAGAGCGCGAACGCCGCCCCGATCCCGGCCAGGGCCAGGGCCGTGCTCACGCCGACGAGCGTCCAGTTCAGGTGGTGGGCCAGGGGGGCCGCCTCGGCCGCCTTCCGCGCGGCGTCGAGCGACGGCGTGCTGCTCAGGAAGTCGCTGAACCAGTGCGTGAACGGCTCCAGCGTGCCGCCCACGAACACCGCGCCGACCGCCAATACGAGGAGCGGCATCGTCATCGACGAGGGCGACTCGTGGGCGTGGTGCCCGGCCTCTTCGGGGACCTTTTCCGGTCCCCAGAACGTCAGGAAGTACGCGCGGAACGTGTAGAACGCGGTCAGGAACGCGGTGGTACACGCCACCAGGAACAGGGCGAAGTACCCCGCGCTGTACTTGCTCGGGCTCTCGCTCGCCTCGGTCAGCGATTCCAGAACGAGGTCCTTGCTCCAGAACCCGGACAGCAGCGGGAAGCCGGCCAGCGCCGCGGCGCCGCAGAGGAACGTGAGGTGCGTGACCGGCATGACCTTCCGCAGCCCGCTGAACCGCCGTACGTCGATGACGTTGCCCATCGCGTGCATCACGCTGCCGGCCGCGAGGAACAGCAGCGCCTTGAAGAACGCGTGCGTGAACAGGTGGAACATGGCGGCGGCGACCGCGAACGTCGGGTCGATCGCGCCCGACGTGCCCAGCGCCATGAACATGAACCCGAGCTGGCTCACCGTCGAGTACGCCAGGATGCGCTTCAGGTCGGTTTGTGCCAGAGCGATGAACGCGGCCAGGAGCGCCGTAATTCCGCCGATCCACGCGACGGTAATTTGCGCCGCGGGAGCCTTCGCGAACAGCGGGGCGCAACGTGCGAGCAGGTAGACGCCGGCCGTCACCATCGTGGCCGCGTGGATGAGCGCGGAAACGGGCGTCGGGCCTTCCATCGCGTCCGGGAGCCAGACGTAGAGCGGGAACTGGGCGCTCTTCCCGACCGCGCCGCAGAACAGGAGCAGGCACGCCAGCGTGAGTTGCCCCTCGCCGGGCGGGTGCTGTGCGATGTGCTCGAACAGGGCGGTCAGGTCGGTGTTCCAGCCGCCCAGCTTCCACAGCATGAAGATGCCGAGCAGAAAGCCGGTGTCGCCGAGTCGGGTGACGAGGAACGCCTTGCGGGCCGCGTCGGCGGCGCTGGGTTTCTCGTAATAATAGCCGACGAGCAGGTACGAGCAGAGGCCGACGCCCTCCCAGAACGCGACGAGCAGGAGGAAGTTGTTGGCCAGCACCAGCCCGCACATGCTGAACACGAACAGGCTCATCACCGCGAAGAACCGCGGGAACCCCTTGTCGCCCTTCATGTAGCCGCCGGAGAACACCGCGATCATCGTCGCGATGAACGTGATCATGCCGAGCATGACCGTCGAGAGCGCGTCGACGGTGATCGTGAAGTTCACCTTCAGGTGCCCGGCCGCGAACCAGGTGACCGGCTTGGAAACGTAGTTCGGGGCGCTCCCGTCCAGCACCGTGTTGAGCAACAGGAACGCGAGCACGGCCGCGGTGGCGCAGGCGGCGACGAGCGGCAGGTGGGCGTAGTTCTTGAGCGCCTTGTTGCCGGCCGCGAGCCACGCCAACAGCGCGGCGGCCAGCGGGAGCGCGGGGATCGCGAGCGCGAGGCCGATCGGGTCAGACACGGGCGGCCTCCTCCGGCGCCGGGGTCGCGATCGGCCGCGCGCCGGCCGGGGTGAGCGTCGGCAACGGCTCCTCCTTAACCACTTCGAGCGGCTCCTCGTCCACCGCGGGCGGCACGCCGAGTTCGCGCAGTTCTTGCCAGTCGGACGCGTCGAGCGAGCGGCGGCGGCGGTACAGACTGAGGAACAGTGCCAGCGCGACACCGGCTTCACAGGCCGCTACCGCGAGGATGAACAAGACGAAGATCTGCCCCTGGAGGTTGCCGTGATAACGGGCGAACGCGACGAAGTTGATCGCGACCCCCTGGAGCATCATTTCGGCGCAGAGGAACATCGTGATGAGATTGCGCCGCGTGAGGAACCCCACCAGCCCGATGCCGAACAGCGCCGCGGCGACCGCGAGGAAGTGCCAGAGCGTGATGGTCACTTGGCGACCCCCCTTTGAACCTGGGAGCCTGCGGACGGCTCCCCGGGTACCTCCCGTTTCCGGTGCGCGATCGCGATGGCGCCGATGACCGCGACGAGCAACAGTGTGCCCGCCAGTTCGATCGCCAGCAGGTGTTCGGAGTACAGCACCAGTCCCAAGTTGCGGACGTTGTTGGCGGGCAGTTCGCCCATCCCGTAGAGCAGCACGACCTCGTTGCGGAGAACTCGCGCTTGCTCCTTTACCGCGTCCGGGTTCGGCTTGGCCGGCGGGGCCGGCTTGGGCGGATCGTCGGGGTTGAGCGCCTTTTCGAGTTCGGCGGTGGTGAAGTTCGCGTTGCGGACGCTCGCGGCGCGGTCGAGGGCGGCACGGGCCTGCGCGTCCTCGCGGTACAGTTCGGCCGGCTGGCCGGCTTTCGCGGCCGGTTTCTCCAATCGCTCCGGGAGCGTACCGTAGCCGATCTGGCCGGCTTGCTCGCGGGCGGGCGGGCCGACCACCGAGACGATTTCGC
Source organism: Planctomycetota bacterium (assembly GCA_017306025.1). Classification (GTDB taxonomy): domain Bacteria; phylum Planctomycetota; class Planctomycetia; order Gemmatales; family Gemmataceae; genus Gemmata. The sequence goes on along the minus strand of JAFKJJ010000564.1, from coordinate 5,005 downwards.
TCTTGATCGCCTCGAAGTATTCGATCCGCTTGTTCCGCTCGGCGCGACTGGCGGGGAATTCGTCGAGCTGCGCCGCGGCCCCGTCGAGTTTCGCGACCGCGTCGGCCAACTTCTTCCGCTCCTCGGCCGTGAGCACCGGCGCGGGCAGACGGCCCGCGGTCGCCACCTCGCCCGGTTCGGCCGGGGCGCTCGCGAGACTCGTCTGGTAGAGCGTGAACAGCACCAGCCCGACGAAGGCGAAGCCGGCGAAGCTGCCGTAGAGCGGCTCGCGGGAGCGGTCGTTCTCGGCGGACGGCCCCGCGGCCTGCGAGAGCATCAGCACGAACAGGAACGTCACGATGATCGCGCCCGCGTAGATGATGATGGTCGCGGCCATCAGGAACGGGGCGGCGAGGAGCAGGAACAGTCCGCACGTGCTGAGGATGACGAACGCGAACGCGATCGCCCCGCGGGCCGGGTTCTTCTGTGCGACGAGCACCGCGCCGAAGACGAGCGCCCCGGCCGAGAACATCCAGAACAGGACGCTGCCGACCACGTCGGGGAGCGGCTGTCCGAACGTGTTGTAGACCCACGCGCCGAACACCGCGGCGGCCGCGATGAGCGACGCGATCCCCAGGGACACGACGCGCCCGCGGGGCCGTGGCAACAGCAGGAAGAACCCGGCCACGGCGAGCGCCGCCGCCAGGGCGATCTGCCCGCCGGCTTCCTGCGTTTTGGTGAGCGCGAACAGGTTCATGCGCGGTTCGTGAAGAATGTCACAAGCGAGACGTCGATGGTATATAAGGCGGGCGCCGAACGTCGAACCCCGCCCTCGTGGGTGGGGGATTTTCCGGGCGGGCTCACGCCGAGGGCGGGACCTCGCTCGCGACGCTCAGTCGGCCAGCCTGTGTGCGGACCGGGTCGGTGCCGGCCTTCGTGGTGGTGTCGAACACGCTGAGCAGCTTTTCCTTGTCGAACACCATCTGTTCGCGGCTGAGGCCGGTGAGGTCGTAGAGCGTGGTGAGCTCGATCGCGTCCACCGGGCACGCCTCCTCGCACATGCCGCAGTAGATGCACCGCAGCTCGTCGATGACGAACGTCTCGGGGTACTTTTCGCGTCCGTCCTTTTGCCACTCGGTCGGGGCGGGGGCAGCGACGATGTCGATGCAGTGGGCCGGGCAGGCGGTGGCGCACATGTAGCACGCGACGCACTTGACGCGCCCCGCGGCGTCGCGGTTGAGCCGGTGGACGCCGCGGTAGTTCGCGGGCATCTTCGGCTCCTGCTCGGGGTACTGCTCGGTGATCTTGGGCTTCACCATGTGGCCGAGCGTGGTCTTCAGCCCGTCGATGAGCGCGGGGATGTAGAGCTGTTCCCAGAGGCCGAGCCTGGCCTCTTCGACCCACGACACTTCGGATTCGGGAATCGGCATTGGTGACTCTTCGGTGTGGTCCGGTCACTCCGTGACCGGAAGCAAGCCGATCCGGTCACGGAGTGACCGGACCACATGAAATCACTTCCCCGCGAACGTGACGCCCGCGGGCAGCCCGGGCGGCAACTTGACCACCGGGCGCTTCGGGTTGGTGACCGTCCCGTGGGCGCGAACGCTCATCAGCCCCGCGCCGAAGAACAAGAGCACGTTCACGCCGGTCAGCACGAGCAGCGACCCGCCGAACTGCTTCACGCACATCACCGCGAGCAGGTTCAGCAGCGCCAGCGGGATTATCACCTTCCACGCGAGGTTCATCAGTTGGTCGAACCGGAACCGCGGGATCGTCCAGCGCACAAATTGGGCGAAGACGCACAGGCCGACCATCTTTCCGCACAGGATCAGGAGCTTCAGAACGGCGTCGCCGATCGCGTTGCCGGTCACGGACTCCAGCCCGAAGAAGCTCCAGCCGCCGAGGAACAGCACCGACACCATGAAGCTCGTCGTCACGAGGTGGACGTACTCCGTGAGGAGCATCAGCCCGAGCTTCAGCGAGCTGTACTCGGTGTGGTAGCCGCCCACGAGTTCCTGTTCCGCTTCCGGCAAGTCGAACGGCAGCCGGCTGCTCTCCGCATAGGTGCTCACCATGAACAGCAGCAGCGCGAGCGGCTGGAACAGGGCCATCCACCAGGCGGTGCCGAGGCCCAGGCGACTCAGGACCGGGTCGGCCGGACCGCCGACCGCCTGCCAGTGGATGATTTTCTCGGGGTTGAGCGAGCCGACGATGAGGAACACGCCCAGCACTGACATGCCGAGCGGGATCTCGTAGCTGATGATCTGCGCGGAACTCCGGAGCGAGCCGAGGAGCGAGTACTTGTTGTTCGCGCTCCACCCGGCCAGGATCACGCCGTACACCGCGAGCGAGCCCAGCGCGAAGATGTACAGCACGCCGATGTCCAGCCCCGGCGCGAGCACGAAGTTGAAGTGGCTGCGGTACTCGGTCTGCTGTTGCTCGAACGTCTCGACCGGAGACGGCGGTGCCTGTTGCGTCGCGGCCGGAAGCTCCCCGAAGTCTCTGTCTACGGTGACGGCTACTGTTGTCGGCAGTGCTGGCACCGGGTCCGGGGTGGGAGTGGTCGCGCCGAACGGCACGATCGCCAGCGCCAGGAGGGCCGTTCCCACCGCGACCGCCGGCGCGAGCAGGTAAAAGACCTTGTCGACGTGGTCGGGGATCACCTCTTCCTTGAGGAAGAACTTGCCGCCGTCGGCGATCGGCTGGAGCAACCCGCCCGGCCCGACGCGGTTGGGACCGACGCGGTCCTGCATCCAGGCCGAGATCTTGCGCTCGCCCAGGGTGAGGTACGCGCACACGCCCAGAACGCCGCCGACGAGGCCGACGATGACGATCGCGGTGTAATAGGGGTCGAAGGTCGGCATGACTGTTTCTTCAGTGTGGTCCGCTCGCTCCGCGAGCGGTGCTTTGCGCGTGTCGGAGCGAGGGCGAGTCTCTTGTTGCGTTTCCGATCGGGTGGCACCGCTCGCGGAGCGAGCGGACCACACTCCGGCCGTTCACACGCTCGCCGGCTGTGGCGTCGGTTGCGGTTCGGGTGCCAGTTCCGCGAAGAACGGCACCGCGGCGGCCAGTTCCTTCCGGACCGCGGCCGGCTGCACCAGTCCCTTGCGGCCGAGTAGGTCGTAGGCCAACTGCAATTCGCCTCGCGTTTCGACCGGCGGCCGGGCCGCACGCGCGAACGTCTGCGCGTAACCGGCGTGGTTCACGAACGTCCCGTCCTTCTCGAAGCCGGTCGTCGCGGGCAGGACGTACTTCGCGGACGCGGTCATCACCGTCGGAAGGACGTCCTGTGCGACCAGTAGGGCCGGGGCCTTCCACCCGGTCGGGACGAGCGTGTCCAGATGGGACGGGTCGGGGTAGCCACCCGCGAACCACATCGCGGACAGTTCCTCGCCCGCGACGCTCGCGAACGGGATCATATCCCCCTGAAGGTGTTTCAAAACCGCTTCGACGCCGAGGCGGTTGGGCGCCTTCTCCGCGCGAATCGTGAACTTTACCGGTTCGACCGGCTCGCCCTTCGCGTTCTTGGGGTACTTATCATCCTGACCGATTACCGGAACCGGTCCGATCACGAGCCGCACGTCGGCCGAGAGCGACTTGAAGTACGTCCCCAAGAGGAACGCTTCTTCGGCCGTGAGGAACGGCGACAGCACCGCCACAACGCCCTTCGCGTTGGTCTTCACCGCGTCGCCGAATTCCTGTTTCAACTGAGGTAGCAACGAAGACCACGGGGTCGGCTTGAAGCGGCCGTCCGTCTTCACCACCGGCCGCACGAACCGCTCCCCGCTGTTGGCGTGGTGGTAGCCGTAGCGGCCGTCGTCGCACATGAAGTGGCCCTGCGCCTTCGGGTTGTACCGGGCGCGGAGCCGATAGACGATGTCCTTGTTCGTATCGACGTAGGTGCTGCAACCTGTCGAGCACCGGTTGCACACGCCGTCCACGGTCTTCAGGTACCAAACGCGCTGCTTGTAGAGGAAATCCTTGCTTCCGAGCGCGCCCACCGGGCACAGGTCGACCACGTTCCCGGCGAGCTTGTTTTCCAGCGGGCGGCCGGGGAAGACGTCGATCTCCTCGTGGTGCCCGCGGCCGACCACCTGAAGTTCCGCGGTTCCGGATATTTCGCGCGTGAACCTGACACACCGCGTACACATGATGCAGCGGTCGGTGAACAGCGTGATCTTGCTCGAAAGCTGCGGCTTGTTCGGCGGGGTGTTCTTGAGGTCCACCATCCGCGATTCGGACCGGCCGTACTTGTAGCTGAAGTCCTGCAACTTACACTCGCCGGCCTTGTCGCACACCGGGCAGTCGAGCGGGTGGTTGAGCAGGAGCCCTTCGAGCGTGTCGGCCTGTGCCTTCTTCGCGCGCTCGCCCGGCGCCGCCGCTTTGGTGTAGCCGGGGTCGTAGGGGAGGGCGGGGAGCGACCTGTCGCGCTTGTCGTACTCGCCGGTGACGATGACGGTGCCGTCCTTCACGGGCGTCTGGCAGCCGGGCAGCACCTTCGGCTGCATGGTGACCTTGCCGTCCTTGAGGTCGCCCATTTCGACCAGACACATGCGGCAAGACGCGACGACCGACAGCGCCTCGTGCCAGCAGTAGTGCGGCACGAACACGCCGGCCAGTTCCGCGGCCTGCACGCAGTTGAGCTTCTTCGTGCCGATCTCGACCGGCTTGTCTCGGCGCGTCCCACCGTCCCGGTGCTGATGACGACCGTCGCGCCGGAAAATACGACGGCGGATCAGGTCGCGAAGCCGCTGGCGAGTCGCAGTGATGTTGAGGTCGAGCATTTACGGCACGATTGGGAGTTTCTGGCGCGGCAGGACCAATTGCCGCCACCCGGAGACTGGCGACTTGGCTGTTCTTGGCGGGCGCGGTGTGGGCAAATCGGCTGACCGACTGGGACAGACAATTCCTTAAGAACGTTGGCGAACCGCAATAAGGCCAAAAGCGAACTTAGCGATTGGTCGTCTTGCGGCGTGCTTCCAGGTCGATAAGGGCAGACGTCTTTCTTAAAAGTTCGTCACACGCG
>JAFKJJ010000198.1 GCA_017306025.1 Planctomycetota bacterium | reverse complement strand
GCCACACGCCGCGCCGCGGCAAGGTCCGCGACGTGTACGACCTCGGCGACGCGCTCGTCATCGTCGCCACCGACCGCATCAGCGCGTTCGACTGGGTGATGCCCAACGGCATCCCGGGCAAGGGCCGCATCCTTACCGCGATGACGCTGTTCTGGCTGGAATCGCTCAACGTACCCAACCACTTGCTCAGCTCGGAACTGTCGTCGCTCCCGCCCGAGTTCCGCCGGCCCGAACTCGAAGGCCGCACGATGAAGGTGCGAAAAGCAGAGGTCGTCCCGATCGAGTGTGTCGCACGGGGCTACCTCATGGGCTCCGTGTGGAAAGAGTACCAGACACACGGTACCGTCTGCGGGATCAAGCTGGACGCCGGACTTCAACTCGCGAGCAAGCTGCCCGAACCGATCTTCACACCCGCGACAAAGGCCGAAACCGGGCACGACGAGAACATTTCTTTCGATGACATGGCCCGACGGGTCGGTGCCGAGGTTGCGGCGGAACTGGAGTCGCGGACGCTCGACGTGTACCGCCGCGCCGCGGAGTACGCGGAGGGCCGCGGGATCATCCTCGCGGATACGAAACTCGAATGGGGCAAGCTCCCGTCCGGCGAGATCATTCTGATCGACGAGGTGCTGACGCCCGACAGTTCGCGGTACTGGCCGAAGGACACCTACGAACCGGGCGCGTCGCCGCCGTCGTTCGACAAGCAGTTCGTCCGCGACTGGCTCGAAACGCAGCCCTGGGACAAGGCCGGCCCCCCGCCGCCGTTGCCCGACGACGTGGTGTCGAAGACCGTCGCGAAATACCAGGAGGCCCTCGACCGATTGACGCGGTGAACGGGGCCGTTCAGACGCGCTCGATCAGCGACTGCGTCTTGAGAACGGCGAACTCGTCCGGGAACGTGTGGAACGCGGTCACGCTCAGGCACCGCGGCAGCGCCTCGACGATCACCACGCCCAGGGGCGACAGCCCGACGCGGTTGCCGCGCTTGCAGTGGTACACCAGCCCCTTCCGCTCGCCGTCGGCCATCAGTTCGGCGTGCAGGTGGACGAACGGCTCCGGCTCCAACACCTCGACGTGCGCCAGGGTTTGGTAGGTCACGCCCGCGAACGCACACCGCCCGCGGCGGCCGCCGTCGAACCGGTGCGACAGTCTGACGCCCGCTTCCGGGAGTTCTTGATCGGCGGTCGCGGTCACTTCTTCGAGATGAACAACACCGTCGGTCCAGCCGAGCGTGTGCCCGGTGCGGGTCAGGCGCACGGTCAGGCGCCGCCCGTCACGCACCACCGTCTTGGCCGCGACCGCGTCGAACAGTTCCGGGTGCAGCGGCCGGTCGTAGAGCCGGAACACCACGTCCGCCACCCGCGGCCGCACGAACGGCACGCCCATCCACGCCCTCCGTCGGAAGAACAGGGGTCGACGTGAGGATTATAACGCGCCGCCAAAAACATGAACGGGAGCCTTTCGGCCCCCGTTCGTGTGCTTCTCGGTTTACCCGCCGCTCTCACCAGCAACCGCCGCTGCAGCCGTGGCACCCGCCCTTGTGCTTGCCGAACAGCCCGCCGCCGCTCCGCAGGCCGAGGAACCCGCCGCCGTGGCAGCTGCCGTGGCAGCTACCGTACGTGTAGCCGGTGCAGCCGTGGCAGCTCGCCGGAGCGACCGCAACCGGGGCCGGAGCCGGCACCGCGACCGGGGCGGCCACCACCGTGCCGGTGCAGCTGCCGTAGCACCCGCCGTGGCAGGAGTGCTTGTCCTTGTGCATGCCCAGGAAGCCGCCGCCGCTGCAGCCGTTGCGCAGGCCGAGGAACCCGCCGCCGTGGCAACTGCCGCTGCAGCCCGAGACGTAGCCGGTGCAGCCGTGGCAGCCGCTCTTGTTACCGAAGCTCGCCATGTCGCCGCCCGAGGTCGCGGCCACCATCAGAACAACGCTGTACATCGAGAAGCCCTCCCGTGCCCGCCGCACGAGCGAACGACCCCGGTCGCGGCTCCGTGTCCGCGGCTAAACGGGTGTCGGTCTCGCGTGTGGTTGTGCCTGTCGCGGAAGCCTAACCGTGTGAGGCGGGCGAAGTTGTGTAGTGAGGATCGTAAGCCCAGGGGATTTGGGAGTCAACGGTAATTTAGGAGGTTTGAGTGATTCCAAGCGGGCTATGGCCTTGAAAACCGAACGAAACGATCGGTCGGGATGAAGCGATTGCGCCGATTAACGAGCGAAAAAGCGGCCGTTATTGCGCCGGCGCGTTCGGGGCCGGCACGTGGCCCGACCTCGGCGCATCGGCTCTTTCAATTTTGAATTGCGGACGGTAATATCTGATTTTGTTGCGGGTGGCGCACCCGTCGCGGTTGGAGCGCCAACACCGGCGCCCGAAATGCGGTTATGCCCTTCGTGACCCCGCGCCGATTGGGTAAGGTACTTTCAGCCCGACATCGAGGCCCGTCATGGACCGTGACGCACATCCGGCGACCCCCGCGGACGCCGCCGCTCTCGCTGAAGTCGTGCCGCCGTTTGAATGGTCTGCCGTGCGGAAGGTGGGCCTCGTCGGTGCGGGGCTGCTCGCGGCGGCCGCCGCGCTGGGGCTGGTCGCGACCGCGATCGACGCCCCGCCGACGTGGCCGCTTCACACCGTTCGGCTGTTCCTCGTCCTCGTCGGCGCGATCACGGTCGGGGCCGCAGTTTCGATGCGCCCGGACCTGTGGCGGTCGTGGGCCGTCGGCGGCGGGTCGGCGCTCCTGGCGATCGCCGGAACGCCCGCGCACTGGGACTCCTTCCGGCTGCTGTTCGGCGTGATGGCCGCGATCGCGCTGACGTGGGCGGTGCTCCGCGCCGCCCCGGCGCAATACCGGCTGCCCGCGCTCAGCGCGCTGATCCTGTTCCACTTCGCCGGCATCTTCTTCGCGACCACGACCCCGCCCGCGACCCCCTGGGTGACCGAGCAGGCTTTCGTCCGCGTCTACAACCCGTACCTCCAGTTCCTCTACCTGCGTAACGCGTACCACTTCTATTCGCCGCAACCGGGGCCGGCGAGCATTCTCGTGTTTCTGCTGAAGACCGAGACCGGCACCGACCCCGCGACCGGCGAAAAGCAGTACGCGACCAAGTGGATCGCGCTGCCCAAGCGCCCGGCCGACGTGAAGGACCCGCTCGGCCTCACCTACTACCGCCGGCTGTCGCTGACGGAGCAGGTGTCCCGCGGGTCGCCGGGGCTACGGGCGAACAGCTTCGAGAAGGCCGAGATGCTGCCGCGCCGGGTGCAGGCGCCGATCCCGCTGCACCCGTACGACGAACAGGACATGCAGTACCAGTTGCCCAACCCGGAGGTGGCCCGGTTCATCATCCCGTCGTACGCGTCGCACGTCATCTTGGAGTACACGCCGGACAAGGAGACGGCCGGGAAGACGACGGTGAAGGCGTACCGGCTGCAGCACAACACGATGGGGGTCGAGGAGTTCATCAACTGGCGGAAGCGGCCGGAGGCGATCACCAACCCGTACCACCCGACCACATACCGGCCGTACTTCCTGGGGGAGTTCGACGCGTTCGGCACCCTGGTCAACCCGCAGGAACCGATGCTCTACTGGCTGGTGCCGATCCTGCCGCGGCCCGGCGGCGTTCCGCCCGGCGAGACCACCAAACGCCCCTTCCTCGACTACATGTCCTTCCACGCGCTGGGGCCGGACGTGTTGGGGCCGGATACGACGGTGGACGAACTGGGCGACCCGAAGTTCAAGGACCGCGCGTTCGACTGGAACCAACTGCGGTAAGGCAAAGACAACCTAACTCCCGTCCCCCTTCCCTGAAGGGAGGGGGAGAGTTTATTCGCCTCCTGATAGACCGCGAAAGTTAACGGCCGGTTACCGCTTCACTGCTCCTGAACGTCAGCACGTGCTCAGGAGGCGAATCAACCGTTCTCCCCCTTCCCTTCAGGGAAGGGGGACGGGGGGTTAGGTTCTT
>JAFKJJ010000197.1 GCA_017306025.1 Planctomycetota bacterium | reverse complement strand
AACACCGCAACCGTCAGACCGGTCAGGTGACCGAACACGACCGGGTGCTTCCGCAGGTTGTCGAGGCGCGCGATCATCGGATACGGCCCACGAGGGTTGAGACGCCCCGACATCCTATGAAACGACCGCTATCGTGAATGCGGTCTATTGCAACCTGCACAAGGGGCCGAACATCGCCGGCATCGACCCCGACACCGGTCAACTCACGCGACTGTTCAACCCCCGCACCGACGACTGGAACGAGCACTTCGCGTGGTCGGGACACATCCTGGTGGGCCGAACAGCGATCGGACGGACGACGGTTGTCGTTCTGGCGACGAACGACGCGGCGGCCCGCGTCGTCCGCGCCGCACTGATGGCCGAGGGCGTGTTTCCTCCCCTTCCGCCGCCCGCTCCCCCATCTGATGCGGTTTGATCCGCCGATCCGTCAGTCGTCCAGATCCCACACCACGACCTGTCCGGTGTCGCTGCCCGCGGCGCACCGTAAGCCGTCCGGGGCGAAGCAGACCGACTTCAGCGGGCCGATTTTCCACTCATAACGCCGCTTCACCTCCCAGTTGGTCGCGTCCCAGAGAGTGGCAACGGCGTCGCGGCCGACCGCCACGAACCGCGAGCCGTCCCGCGAGAACGCGACCGCCTCCAGCGGCTTTGGAGATGCGTTCACGCGCTTCACGGGTTCCGCATCGGGCTCAGAGGGGTCGATGATGTGCAGCGCCCGCCCGTTGAACAGCGCGACCGCGCCCGACGGGTCGATGGCGCCCTCACCGGCGTAATACGGTAACTTGCCCACCCAGTGGGCGATCAACTTGCCGTCACCCGCGTCGAACACTTCAACGCGAGTCTGTGTCGTGTTGTTCCTGTCACGCGTGCCGCGCCCGGCGACGCGCACGACCCGGTTGCCATCGACGGAGAAGAGGAGGACGCGATAGCCGGACGGTTCGTGTTGGGGGTCGTATCGGATCCTCTTCTCCCACACTGGGGCGTACCCGAAGGACGTGATCGCGGCGCAGCTCAACCACAGGGTTCCCCCGTCGCGGTCGATGCCAACCGTCAGCCCGAATCGACCGTCCGGCGAGAACAGCGCGGGGTCGAGCACGCACAGCGCGGAGTCGCGCTCAGAGCGGCCCATCAGTGTGTCATACCGAGCGAATTCCGAGTGCGAGCCGCCGCGCAGAGCCGACCCGTCCGGGGTAAAGATGAAGTTCAGCGCGAGGTCGCTCTTCGGCAGCGACCACAGCGGTTTCGGCCCGGCGATCAGATCCCACAAGTGAAACGCACGCCCACCGCCCCCGGCCAAGTAGCGACCGTCCGGCGAGAACGCCAAGCGGAGCGGCTTGTCCTTGGGGACGGTGAGGATCTGCATGGCTCAGTACGCCCGCGCGAACACCACCCGGCGCGCCGACGGCTTGCCGGTGAAGATGCACGTCCCCGCGTCCTGCGGGCCGTCGAACGGCAGGCACCGGATCGTTGCCTTGAAGTGCTTCTGCACCCACTCCTCCGTCTCGCGGGTGCCGTCCCAGTGGGCGTAGACGAACTTCAGCGCCTCCACCGGCATCTCGTCCTGCTCGCCGCGGTCCGGGAACAGGTCCTTGAACTCGTCGAGCGTGTTCGCGGTCACCGTGCGGATGTCGCGGTACTTCTTCGCGCGCTCGTAGAGCGACTTCTGGATGTCGCGCAAGAGGTTCGCGATGTGCTCGGCGGCGCCCGCCAGCGGCACGCCGAACTGCTTCCCCTCCTTGCCGGGCACGTCACGCCTCGCGACCGCACAGGCCGACTTCTCGATGTCCTTGGGACCGATCTCGACGCGCACGGGCACGCCTCGCACCTCGTACTCCGCGTAGCGGAAGCCGGGTTGCTTGTCGAACATCGTGTCGATCTTCACCGCGATCGGCTCGTAGCCGAAGAAGTCGTCGCGGGGCAGCGCGCGGAGCTCGGCCGCGAGCTTCTCGGCCGCCGCGATCGACGGCCCGCGCTCGGTATCGTTCTTCCCCAGGGGGCAGATGACGACGTGCGTCGGCGCCAGCCGGGGAGGGACCACCAGCCCATTGTCGTCGGAGTGCGTCATGATGAGGCCGCCGATGAGGCGCGTCGAAACGCCCCAGGACGTCGCCCACGCGAATGCTTCCTTGTTCTCCTTATCCTTGAACGTCACGTCGAACGCTTTCGCGAAGTTCTGCCCCAGGAAGTGCGACGTGCCGGCCTGCAGCGCCTTGCCGTCCTGCATCATCGCTTCGATGCAGAGCGTGTACACCGCGCCGGGGAACTTCTGGCCCTCCGTCTTCGGCCCGACGAGCACGGGCATCGCCATGAACTCCTCGGCGAACTTCTGGTACACGCGGACCATCTGGAGCGTCTCGTCTTCGGCCTCCTTGGCGGTCGCGTGCGCGGTGTGACCCTCTTGCCACAGGAATTCCGCGGTGCGCAGGAACAGCCGCGTGCGCATCTCCCACCGCACCACGTTCGCCCACTGGTTGATGAGCAACGGCAGGTCGCGGTAGGACTGCACCCACTTCTTGTACGTGTTCCAGATGATCGTTTCGGACGTGGGCCGGATGATGAGCGGTTCTTCGAGTTCGGCCGCGGGGTCGACGTGTAACGGCTTACCGGGCTCGGCCTTGAGGCGGTAGTGCGTGACCACCGCACACTCCTTGGCGAACCCCTCGGCCATCTGCTCCTCTTTGGCGAGGTAGCTCATGGGGATGAACAGGGGGAAGTACGCGTTGACGTGTCCGGTGTCCTTGAACAGCCGGTCGAGGCCGCGCTGCATCTTCTCCCAGAGGGCGTAGCCGGTGGGCTTGATGACCATGCACCCGCGGACGTCGGAGTTGTCGGCCAACCCGGCCTCCTTGACGACGTCCAAGTACCACTGGGCGTAGTTGGTGCCCCGTTTGGTGATCGCGTCGGCCATGAGCGTGTCCCTTCGTCGAACGGAAGCGGGCGGCCGGGTTTCTCCCGGCCGCCGCGTGGTCACGATTATAGATAGGGACACGGCCGCGGCCGAAAGGTGATCGCCACCCGTAACCGATCGGCGGCCAGAGCGCGGGCGCCGGCCGCGGTCATCTCGAACGGCCCGAGAGCAGACGGAACGACGCGGTCGGGGGCTCTGGCGAAGGATCGCAGAGTCGGGGCGGTCCTGGCGCGTTCCGCACGGACTGCGCGCGAGGGACCGTTGCGTTGGAACACTTCACGCCAGAGGCGGGCGAAAACGCCGAGGGTCCCGGGGCTCAATCGGCGCAATCAGGGCGGGCCGATGAACGTCAGTCCGGTCTTGGCGGACGTGTCGAGTACGTTCGACGGGTCGGCCTTGACCCGCAGAACGGCCGTTACCGTTTCGTTGGTGACCAGCCCGGCCCAGTCCAGTTGGAACGTGGGCGATCCGGAGGATTGGGGTGCGTTCTGCGGGGTGACGGCGCTGCCGGAGTAGAAGATCGCCACCTCGAGCCCGTCCCGGTCCGCTTCGTACGACACGTCGAGCGTGAACGGCATGTCGTTGGTGTCGTCGTCGCTCAGATTCGTGATTGTCACACTGTTCGCCATAGTCTCCCTCGGGTCACGGTAACGGTTCAATGCTGAAGCTGCGAACCGAAACCCACGAGCACTGAACCCAAAGGCCGATCGGCAGGCGCGACGACCAGGGGCCGAACGAAATCGGTGCGCTCGGGTTGTGGTGGACGTTTATCATCCGCTCGGTCAGCTCACGGCCGTGTTCCAGCGCGGCCCGATCCCGCGTGTGCGTGTTTTCGCCATGCCGGACCGTGAGGCGGTCCGGTTCCACATCGATTTCCAGCGTTCGCCACCTCGAACCATCGGCCGGGGCGAGCGGGACGCGGCCGCTCTCGCGGTGGCAGCGGCGCAACGGCTGCAGCGGCAGTTCGAGGAAATCGTAGTCGGCGCACCACACCCCCCGACCGGCCTTCGCATCGTGTCCCGCGGCGTCACACAGCGCGACCAACGC
>JAFKJJ010000196.1 GCA_017306025.1 Planctomycetota bacterium | reverse complement strand
CCGCCCACGCCGCCCACCGCACCGGCCGAAGCATCGTCGCCTCCCGCTCGTGTTTCCGCCGTGCTCAGAATAGACATTGACACCCCGTCCCGCGAGTGGGAACGTGAGCGCCGACTCTATCCCACGGAGGGGTTCGTTATGCGCGCGACCTGTGCGGTGATCGTGTTGGCGGTGTCGGCGGGGATAGCGGGCACGGCCCCGGCCGCGAACCCGGAGGAGAACAAGGACCGGATCGTCGGCGTGTGGGAGATCGTCTACAGTGACCTCCCGCAGAGCATCCCGGTCGGCACGCGGCTGGAGTTCACGTCCGCGGGCCGACTGAACGTGATCGTCAAGGACAAGGACGGCAAGGCGCGGACCGAGGACCTCGGCGGGTACAAGGTGGACAAGGAGTCCGTCGTGCTCACCGGCAAGGACGGCACCAAGAACGACAAGGGCCGCATCGGCGTGCTGAACCAGTCGTCGTTCGTGCTGCACGACGAGGTCGACGACAAGGTGATGGTGATGAAGCGCGTGAAATCGAAATAAGGGGCTCTCATGAACCGTCGCGACCTGCTCCGCGCATCCGCCCTCGGCGCCGTCGGGATCACGGGCGGCGGTCCCTCGCTCCGGGCGGCCGAAGCATCCCCGGCCGATGAGATGATTCACAAATATCTCGCCGCGGAGACGAAACGCATCTCCGCGAAGTTCCTCGACGGCGCCACTACGAAAGAGGGGTGGGAGCAGGTCCGGCCGCGGCTGAAGCGCGAGTTTCTGTACATGCTCGGGCTCGACCCGCTGCCGGAGAAGACGCCGCTGAAGGCAACGGTTACGGGCACGCTCGAAGCCGGCGCGGTAACGGTCGAGAAGCTCCACTACCAGAGCCGCCCTGGGCTGTACGTCACCGCGAATCTGTACAGGCCCAAAGCGATCGCGAAGGACGCGAAGCTGCCCGCGGTCCTCTACGTGTGCGGGCACAGCAACCGCGGGCGTGACGGCAACAAGACCGCGTTCCAGGACCACGGGCTGTGGTTCGCCGCCAACGGCTACGTGTGCCTCGTCGTCGACACGCTCCAGCTCGGCGAGATCGCGGGCAAGCACCACGGCACGTACAACCTCAACCGCTTCTGGTGGCACGCGCGCGGGTACACGCCGGCCGGCGTGGAGTGCTGGAACGGAATCCGCGGAATCGATTACCTCACTTCGTTGCCCTTCGTTGATGCCGAGAAGATCGGCGTGACGGGCATCAGCGGTGGCGGCGCTTCAACCAACTGGATCTGTGCGGCCGACGACCGGGTGAAGGTCGCGGTGCCGGTGTCGGGCGTCAGCGATCTCGAATGCTACGTCACCGATCGGGTCATCAACGGCCACTGCGACTGCATGTTCTTCCACAACCTCTACCAGTGGGAATGGACAACGGCGCTGGCCCTCTTCGCCCCGAAACCGCTTCTGTTCGCGAACAGCGACAAGGACCCCATCTTCCCGATGTCGGGAAACAAGCGGATCATCGAGCGGTTGCGGAAGTGCTACGACCTGTTCGGCGCGAAGGAGAAAGTGGACGAGCACGTCTCGCCGGGCGGCCACGACTACCGACCCGACCTGCGGCTCGCCATCTTTGGTTTCTTCCACGCGCACCTGAAGGGCGACAACACGCCCGTGAAGGACGCGGATTTCCCGAAGATCGAGGGGAAAGACCTGCGCGCGTTCCCCGAAGACGGTGACATCCCGAAGGACGCGATCAACGCGACCGCGGACGAATCGTTCGTGCCGGTGGCGAAGGTGGAACTCCCCACCGAGAAGAAGTTCAAGGGGTGGAAGGCGGAGATGCTAAAGCAGCTTCGCGAGAAGGTGTTCCGCGCGCTGCCGGAGAAGATCGCCCCCGTCGAGAGGGGCCACGAGATCAAGGCGAAGTGGTTTACCGCGTCGTCCGAGAAGGGAATCGACTTCATTACGGTCGAAGACATGAACGCGGGCGGCGAGGTCCGCGCGACTCTTATGGTGCTGAACCCCGATGAATCACTCGATAAGGTACCGAAATTGTTGAAGGCGCTGCCTCCGTCCAAAGATTTGTTTACCTACGTCATGTCTCCTCGCGGCGGCCTTCACTCTCACTGGACCCGAAAAAATCCGCCCAACACGGTGGAACGGTCGCTCGCGTTACTCGGCCAGACCGTGGACGCCGGCCGCGTGCGCGACGTAGCCGGGGTGTACGCGAGCATGCGCGAGCCGCACGTGAAAGCCCCGTTTCGTGCCGGGGGCAACGGCCAGGCGGGAATCATCGCGGCATACGCGGCGCTCTTCGTTCCGGGTGGCGTTGACGAAGTCGTTATCATCGACCCGCCCGTTTCGCACCGCGACGGGCCGCACTTCCTGAACGTGATGCGCGTGCTCGACATCCCCGAGGCGCTCGGACTGCTCGCTCCCAACGTCAGGCTCACACTCGTCGGCAAGAGCGCGAAGGACAAGGCGTTCGACCGCACGGAGGCCATCTACAAGGCCGCCGGCGCTGCGGACAAGTTCAAGCGCGAATAGCGCGAAACGCCTCTTTTGGGTTCCGAACCGGCTTCCGCGCGAGGCCGATCGGATTTTCGCTCAAGTTCCCTTGCGGCCCCCGTGCGGGCCGCTATAAGCCGCGTCTCGATCTCGGGGACACTGCGGAGGGAACAGGCATGGCGCTGAAGAAGGGCGGCCGTTTATTGGGACGCGGGCTGGCGTTCGCCGGCGTCGCCGCGGCCGGGTACGTGTTCGGCATCACCGGCGAGCCGCTCGCCGCGCAGCCGCAGCCCGGGTTGCCCGGCACGCCGGCCGCACCGCCGGCCCCGCTGCCGACGGGCGGCGCGGTTCGTCCCAACGCGCCCGGGCAACCGGCGCCCGAACCCGACCGCCGCGTCGTCGGGTACATCTACGGCAACGTGCCGATCACCCGCGAGGAGCTCGGCGACTTCCTCATCGCCCGCGGCGGACACGAGAAGCTCGAACTGCTCTGCAACAAGAAGATCATCGAGACGGAAGCCGCGCGCCGCGGCGTCACGGCCACCGCGGTCGAGGTGCGGGCCGGGCTGGAAGAGGACCTCCGCGGGCTGGGCATCAATCTCAAGGACTTCGAGAAGCACGTCCTGCCGAAGTACAACAAGTCGCTCTACGAGTGGGTCGAGGACGTCATCAAGCCGAAACTGTTGCTGTCGAAGATGTGCAAGGACCGCGTGAAGGTCACCGACGACGACATCCGGAAGGAGTTCGAGAACCGTTACGGCGAGCGGCGGCAGGCGAAAATCATCTGTTGGAGCAAGGAAGACCTGCGCGCCGCCCAGACGCAGTGGGACGTCGCCCGCAAGGGCGACGCGGAGTTCGATTCGGTCGCGAAGATGCAGGCCGACCCGAACCTGGCCGCCGCGTGCGGGCTGGTCAAGCCGATCGGCCGGCACTCCGACGGCGAAGACGACACGGTGGTGAAGACGCTCTACAGCATGAAGGTGGGCGAGATCAGCGGGATCATCGAGGTGAAGGCCGGGCTGATGTGCATCAAGTGCGTCGCGGTCGTTCCGCCGGAGGCGGGCAAGGCGCTCGACGACAAGATGAAGTCCGCGCTGCATCGGGAGCTGTACGAGAAGCGGATGACCGCGGAGATCCCGAAGTTCTTCCAGGAGCTGAAGGCCGCGGCCCAGCCGAACCTGCTCTTGAAGGGGCCGCCGAGCGCCGCGGAGTTCCGCGAGGGCGTGAACCAGATCATCAACCAGGCCGGAGGCGTCCCGCCGGGCGCGGCGCCGAAGCCGTGAGCTCGACTGATGCCAATCCCATCGGGCTCAAGCGGCCGGTGCGAGCGTGGTGAGTAGTAGCTCACGGATCGGCTGTGGGAGTTTCTTCAGCGCCGCGTCATCACCGGCCTGTGGCAAAAGGGTTTTGTCCCACAACCGCCGGCGAATGGCACACCGGGCATCGGAGAACGTCACCGTCGCGTGGCCGGGCCACGCGACCGCCCC
>JAFKJJ010000563.1 GCA_017306025.1 Planctomycetota bacterium | reverse complement strand
CGCGGAAGGATACGGGGCCGAACCCGGGGATCGCGTCGTGGAAGTGAGCCTCGCGCGGCCGGCCCGCGCGTGGGCGATCCCGACCGACGTTCCCAGCACCGCAGCGGCGCGATAGGATAACAGCAGCACGGATCGGGCACTTCGAGGCACCGAGCCGCGACCCACCGGACGATCACGCGCCCACAAAACCACATGACAGACCCACTCGACACGAACGACGAATGGGCGGAGCTCGCCCGCGAACTCGACCGCGACAAGCCGCCGGTACCCCCGGCCGACATGGTCGAGCACATCCTCGACGAGCAAGCCGTCGAGCCGCACCACGGCGCCGACGCGCGCGTCGAGGAAGAAGCGGTCGCCGAGGGCGAAACGGAAGGCGAAACCGCGGAAGACTTCGAAGACGCGGAGGAGTCCCCGGCCGGCGAGGCGACCGCGGAGGGCGAACAGCCCGGCGCCGGCCGGAAGCGCCGCCGCCGCCGCCGCCGCCGCCGCAAGGGGGGCGCGGCGCCCACCGAGGGCGCCGCAACACCGGGCGAAGATGCGGATGGTGAAACCGCATCGGAAGCGGAAACCGATGAGGAAGCGGCGGAGCCGGTCGCGGAGGCCGACGAGTTCGCCGCGGCCGAGGACGTGAACGGTGAAGCGGTCCCGCTCGCGGCCGACGAGGACACGGCCAGCGAGGTGCTCCGCGAACTCATCGCGACGTGGAACGTGCCGTCGTGGGACGAGATCGTGGGCGGGTTATACCGGCCGAATTAGCGGCGGTTCGTGTTTCGTATTTCGAGCTTCACGCCGCGGACGCGTCGGGAACACGAAACACGAAACACGAAACACGAAACACGGGTGCGAAATGGCGGACGCGATCATCGACGTCGTGGGCGTGGACGAGCTGCCGCTCATCGTCGACATGTACAACCAGATCTTCCGGCCGACGAAGACGATCGAGTCGTTCCGCCGCCGCTACCTGGGGCGGTACAACGTGCTCCAGCTCGTCGCGCGGGTGAAGGACAAGCCCGCCGGATTCTTCCTCGGCTTCGAGCTGAAGCCCGATACGTTCTTCGCGTGGTTCTACGGCGTCGTGCCGGAGTTCCGCCGCATGGGGATCGGCTCGCAGCTCATGGAGGCGGCGCAGAGCTGGGCGGCCCAGCACAATTACGAAACGATCCGGCTGGAGTGCCACAACACCCACCGCCCGATGCTGCACCTCGCCATCGAACTCGGTTACGACATCGTCGGCATCCACTGGGACGCCGACCGCGGCGACAACCTCATCATGTTCGAGAAGAGCCTGACCAACGGCCGCTGACGGTGCGCGGTGGGCGACGGGCAGACGGAAGTGTAGAGTGTGCAGTGGACCGTGGGCAGAGAAGACACCGTCCGCCGTCTTTCTCGCTCCTGCTCCCCGCCCACTGTACACTGCCAAGGGTCGTCATGCGCGGCGTCGTTACGGTCATTCTGGCCGGCGGGAAGGGAACCCGCCTGGAACCCCTCACCCGCGACCGGGCCAAGCCCGCGGTCCCGTTCGGCGGGCTGTACCGCATTATCGACTTCACGCTCTCCAACTGCATCAACAGCGGGCTGCGCCGCGTGCTCGTGCTCACGCAGTTCAAGTCCCGCAGCCTCGACCGCCACATCCGCCACGGGTGGAACTTCCTCAGCGCCGAACTGGGCGAGTCGGTCGAGATCCTGCCGCCGCAGCAGCGGATCGACGAGACGTGGTACAAGGGCACCGCGGACGCGATCTACCAGAACATTTACTCGATCGAGCGCGAGCGGTCCGAGAACGTCGTGATCCTGGCCGGGGACCACATCTACAAGATGGACTACGGCCACATGATCCGCGCCCACCGCGACCGCGGCGCGGACGTGACCATCGGGTGCATCCCGGTCCCGCTCGCCGAGGTCCGGCACTTCGGCATCATGCAGACCGGCCCCGACGAGCGCGTGTCCCACTTCCTGGAGAAGCCGAAGACCGCCGAGGCCATGCCCGGCGACCCGCGGCACGCGCTGGGGTCGATGGGCATCTACGTGTTCAACACGCGGCTCTTGTTCGAGCTGCTGTGCGAGGACGCGGCCCGGACCGGCAGCGGGCACGACTTCGGCAAGAACATCATCCCGCACATGATCGACGCGGGCATGAAGGTGTACGCCCACCGGTTCCGCGACGAGAACCGCAAGGCGACCCCGTACTGGCGCGACGTCGGCACCCTGGACGCCTACTACCAGGCGAACATGGACCTGATCGCGGTCGAGCCGGTCCTGAACATGTACGACGCGACGTGGCCGATCCGCACCGTGCAGCCGCAGCTGCCGCCGCCCAAGTTCGTGTTCACCGGCGAGGGGCCGGTGGGGCACGCGCGCCGCGGCGAGGCGCTGGACAGCATCGTGTGTGCCGGGAGCATCGTGTCCGGCGGCCAGGTGCGGCGCAGCATCCTCTCGCCGCGGGTGCGGGTCAACAGCTACGCGGTGGTGGAGGACTCGATCCTCCTCGACGGCGTGGACATCGGCCGCTACTGCCGGGTCCGGCGCGCGATCATCGACAAGGACGTGAAGCTCCCGCCCTACACGGTACTCGGCTACGACGCGGACTTCGACCGGCGCCGCGGGTTCACGGTCACCGACCAGGGCGTGGTGATCGTGTCCAAGGGCGAGCCGCCCGAGACGTTCCAGGCGCCCAACCCCCTGCCGAACTGAAGTCGGAAGTCGTAAGGTCGCAAGTCGTAAAGTCGAAGACTTCGACGGCTCCGGTCTTCGACTTTACGACTTCCGACTACTCAGACCTTCGGCTCAAAAGCATCCGTTCCCACAGCAGGAGTGAGGTGATCGTTTTCGCGTCGCGAATGGTGCCGTCGAGGCACATTCGGATCGCGTCCGCGAGCGGCACGGTCACCGGTTCGAGTTGCTCGTCGGGTTCGGGCTTCGCCGGGCCGGGCGTCAGATCTTCCGCGACGAACAGATGCAACTTCTCGTCCATCACGCCCGGCGACGCGTACAAATAGCCCAGGCTGCGCCACTTCGCGGCCCGATAACCTGTTTCTTCGAGCAGCTCGCGCCGCGCGCAGTCTTCGAGCGGCTCGTTCGGCTCGACCGTGCCCGCGGGCACCTCCCAGAGCGTCTGTCCGACCACGAACCGGAAGTTCTTCAGCAGGACGACGCGCTCCGCGTCGAGCACCGGCAGGATGACGACCGCGCCGGGGTGGCGGATGGCGTCGCGGCGGATCGCCTTGCCCTCGGGCGTGTGGAGCGTGTCCACCTCCACGCGGATTCGTCGCCCCACGTACACCGTTTCGGCCGGCATTGTAAGTCCCTGTCGTGCGGCGGAATTGCGACTCCTTCGATGCGATGGTAGATTATCAGTTGTCCGCCGACAACCCGTTCGCGGCGCGAAGAGCGAGTCCGTCCGATGCGCGATCCGATGAGCTGGTCGATCCCGGTCTTCCGGCTGTTTGGGATTCAGGTCAAGGTCCACATCTTCTTCATCGTCATCACCCTCGGCCTGTTCGTGCGCGAGCTGACGCTCCTGCAGTACGACAACGTCTGGTGGCTCGACAAGTTCCTGCTGACGGTGGTGGTGCTGTTCGGCACCGTGTTGTTGCACGAGTTCGGGCACTGCTTCGGCGCGCGGTACATGGGGGGCGAGGCCCGCGAGATCCTCCTCTGGCCGCTGGGCGGTCTCGCCTACGTCGACGTCCCGCACCGGTGGAAGGCGCTGTTCGTGATGGTCGCGGCCGGGCCGGCGGTGAACGTGCTCATCTGTCTCGGGTGCGCCGGGGCGATCACCGCGGCCGGGTTCGTCCCGAGCATCAACCCGGGGAACGTCCCGCTCAGCGGCGAGTTTACCAACTACCGCGAGGGCCGCACCTACACCACCCCGGACCGAACGAAAGTGTACAAGGCCGGCACGGGCGAGGAGCCCTCGCTCGAGGAAATTCGGAACAGGGTGAGGGAGTACGAGAAGCAGCACAAGTCGGGGCTGCCCAGGAAGACGGACGTTGATGAGTACGCGAAGGCCGCCGACAGCATGGGCTTCGAGCGGCTGGTCGCGCCGGGCTGGCTGGTCTGGGCGTACCGCATCTTCTGGCTGAACTGGGTCCTGTTCCTGTTCAACATGATCCCGGCCTACCCGCTCGACGGCGGGCAGTTGCTCCAGGCCGTCGTCTGGGCGCGAACCGACCACCGGCGCGGCGTCGTCGTTGCTGCGTACACCGGCATGGCGTTCGCGATCGTGTTCCTGATCGTGTCGATCGCGGCCAACGAATCGCTGTTCCTCGGCCTGTCGCTGTTCATGCTCTACTCGGCCTCGATGAAGCTGATGCAACTGGAGATGGACGAGGGGCCGTTCGGCTACGACTTCTCGGCGGGCTACACGAGCCTCGAAAAAGACGACGAGCCGCCCCCGCCGCCGAAGCGGCCGGGGTTCTTCACGCGGTGGTGGCAGGCCCGCAAGGCGCGCAAGGCCGCCCGCGCGGCCGAGCAGCGCCAGAAGGACGAGGAGCGGATGGACCAGCTCCTCGAAAAGATCGCCCGCAGCGGACAGGGATCGCTGACCGACGAGGAGCGGCAGTTCCTCAAGCGGGTCAGCGCCCGCAAGCGGAACACGTCGTAAGATAGGTGTTTTGCCCTGGGACCGCGGGCGAACCCCTCCCGCCTCGCGAAGGGAACCTCCCGCCCGCCGCTCCGCGCCCCGTGTCGCTCGGCGTCGAACCGCGACGCGCTCCGGTGTGTCTGACGTGCGGGCGGGAGGTTCCCTTCGCGAGGCGGGAGGGGTTCGCCGCGGTCCCAGGGAATACCGGAGTCTGCCGTGTCCACACTGATCACCCCGCGAACCCTCTCCGGGTTCCGCGACTACCTGCCGTCGCTCATGCTCGCGCGGGAGAAGGTCCTCCAAACGGCCCGCGAGGTTTATCGTTCCTACGGCTTCACCCCCATCGACACGCCCGCCTGTGAGTCGCTCGACGTCTTGCTCGGCAAGGGCGGCGACGAGTCGGACAAGCTCGTGTACCGCGTCCTGAGCGCCCGCGGCGAAGAAAAAGCCGAGATGGGCCTCCGCTTCGACCTGACGGTTCCGTTCGCGCGGTTCAGCGCGCAATACATCAACGACTTAGGTACGCCGTTCAAGCGGTACGCGATGGGTCCGGTGTGGCGCGGCGAGCGCCCCGGCAAGGGCCGCTACCGCGAGTTCTGGCAGTGCGATTTCGACACGATCGGCACCACGTCCAACGCCGCCGACATCGAAACGGCGCTCGTCATCAACGACCTGTTCACCGCGATCGGCTTCGACAAGTTCGAGGTACGCGTCAACAACCGCATGGTGCTGAACGGGCTACTGGAGTTGCAAGGGCTCGCGGACAAGGCGGTCCCGCTGCTCCGCTCGCTCGACAAACTGCCCAAGATCGGTCGGGATAAAGTGGCCGAGGAGATGATGAAGGAAGCCTCCGTGACCGCGGAGCAGGCGACCGCGGTGCTGGGCCTGGCCGAAACCGCCGGCACCAGCTCCGAAATCCTCGACAAGCTCGACACGTTCTTCGCCGCGTCCCCCAACGAGCGCGCCGCGGAAGGCATTCGCCGCTTACGCGAACTCCTGATGGTCGCCAAGACCGCAGGCGTGCCCGACGGGCGCATCAAGATCGACCTGAGCATCTGCCGCGGCCTCGATTACTACACCGGCACCATCTACGAGACGTTCCTCACCGACCTACCGGGCATCGGCAGCGTGTGTAGCGGCGGCCGCTACGACAACCTCGCGAGCAAGTACACGAAGCAGGTGCTCCCGGGCGTCGGGGCGTCGCTCGGGCTCGACCGGCTCATCGCCGCGATGGAAGAACTCAAGCATCCGCTCCTCACGGGGCAATCCACCCCGGCTCAGGTACTCGTCGTGAACTTCGATGCGGCCCGGCTCGGCGACTACCAGCGGATCGCGCGATCGCTGCGGGCGGTAGGGGTCGCGGTGGAGGTGTACCCCGACGCGAAGAAAGTCGGCCAGCAGCTCGGCTACGCGGAGAAGCGCGGGTTCAAGCTCGCGGTAATCGCCGGACCGGCCGAGTTCGAGCAAGGCGTGTGGAAGGTCAAGGATCTGGCGAAGCGCGAAGAGCGAGCGATCCCGGAAGCGGAACTCGTCGAGGCGGTACAATCGGCCGTGCGGTAAAGTCCATCGGCCCGTTCGAGATTCGCCCGTGTCTACGCAGTACACCGCGACGGTCGAGGCCAAAGTTCCGCAGTTGGTTCACTGTACCCACTGTGACTTCAGGTTCATCTACGAGATGGTGGTGTCCGGGACCGGGTCCGGCGAGACGGGATTGTTCCGAAACGCGGCGGACGCCCGAACGGCGGCGAAAGAGAAAGCACTGGCACGCTTGAGCCGCCGGCTGAACAAACCGACGCTGTGCGAAGCGATTCCGTGCCCGAAATGCTACCGCTATCAGTCCTACATGCACCGTGTCGCCGCACGGGAGCGGTACACGGACTACGGGTGCTTGGCGTTGCCGTTCGGCGTTCTGTGCGCGGCGGTCGTGTGCGTCGCGGCGATCTGCTGGAACCGGTACCCGGACACGCGGTCGGTCGCCGCACTCGCGGGTGTCGCCGCGGTGGCCGTGTGGCTCGCCGCGCGTTCGGCGCTCACCATCCTCCGCCTCCGCATCGAGGAGTACGACCCGAACACGCAGGAACTGTCCGGGCGCGAGCGGCTCGCCGACAAGCGGGCCGTCTTGCTCGCGGACTTCGACGCGGCACAGGCCAAGCGCGTCCGCCGCGAGTACAAGAAGTATGCCGAAGCGGTACGAACCCCGCGCTGGGGAGGCAGCTCGTTCGAGGTGCCCGAACCGCTCGTCGCGGACTGGTGGTTCACGCCATCGGTCATGCTCAACGGCGGGTCGGTCGTCATCGACCTGCCCGGCGGTGAGTCGGTGACCGTCCACGTTCCGGAGGACTGCTTGCCCGGCGAGGTCCTCGACGTTCACACCTCCTCACGGGAGGTCCTGCCGTTCCAGGTTCGTGTGCTGGCGATCCGCGTCCACCCCGACGAACAGCGGCTGGAGTAACGTTCGCCCGTTCCCGGTGAGTGCATGGCCGTCACCACCTTCAGCGTCAGCCGGGCCGTGCCGCGGCACGTGCGGTGCGAGCACTGCGGCGCGGAGTACGTTTACCACCTGTCGCGCGTCGGTATCGGCGAGGCCGGTTACGGTCTGACCGACAGTCAGGAGGTGGTGAACCAGAAGGCCGCCAATGCCGCGTTCGCCGACCTCTGGCGCGAGCTCGACACCGGCGCCGAAGCCGTACCGTGTCCGGCGTGCTTCAAGTACCAGGCGCACATGACCGCGGCCGCCCGCGCGGTCCAGTGGGGTTGGGTCCGCGGGGTCGGCGGTCAGGCGCTGGGCTGGCTCCCGGTGCTGACCGTCGGCGCGGTGTTCGCCGCGGTAATCGCGTTCCCCAACAACACCGACACGGCGATCACGATCGCGCTGGCGGTGGCTGGTGTGCTGGTGCTCGCGGGGCTGATCGCCGCGCTGGCGTTCCGGCTCAGCCCGTGCGAGCCGAACCGCTGGTCCGAGTCGTACCGTGCGCAGCGGGCCGCCGCACTGGCATGGCCCCGCGCCGACTTCAACCAGTTCGCCCGGAACGGGGACCCGTACGTTGAGGACCTCGTGACCGGCCGGGAGCAGGAATACGAGGGCGTAACGTTCCTGTGGGTGCCGCCGGAGGAGATCGAGTCGGAGGCGACGGTTCCGCTGGTTCTCGCCGAGGGCCAAGAGGTACAGGTCGAGTTGAGCGACGCGGACGACGACGCGGTGTTCCTCGACGCGGACCGCGTCCGCAACGCCCCGCCGGGGTGCCGCGTCTGCCTCCGCGTGTTCAGCGTGTACCGCCCGCGCACCGCGACTGCCGACGAGGAGCCCGCGTGAAGTCCGACAACCACTACGAGGCCGCGTTCGACGCCTACCTGCGCAAGCGGGGCGTTGCGGTCGTGCCCGTGGTGGAGGCCCGGCGCAGCTACCTCGACGCCGAGGAGGTGAAGTCGCCCGACTTCATCGTCGTCGGGTCGAACGCCGCGAAACTCGTGGTGGACGTGAAGGGCCGCAAGTTCGCCGGCGCCGACCGGTCGGGCCGGCCGCGGCACGTCTGGCAGAACTGGTGCGATCGCGAAGACGTCGTCGGCCTGGTGCGCTGGGCCGAGCGCCTGGGAGACGGGTTCCGCGGCGTGCTCGCGTTCGTGTACGACCTCCCTCCGCACGTCGAGTTGCCCCGCGGCACCCCGGACCAGTTCGTGTTCCGCGGGCGCGCCTACCTGCTCCGCGGGGTGGCCGTCGGCGACTACCGCGCGCGCATGCGCACCCGCAGCCCGCGCTGGCGCA
Organism: Planctomycetota bacterium; assembly: GCA_017306025.1. GTDB lineage: Bacteria > Planctomycetota > Planctomycetia > Gemmatales > Gemmataceae > Gemmata. Next base: position 20,870 of record JAFKJJ010000563.1, on the reverse strand, counting down.
CCGTGTACCTCGCGGCCGACGACTTCCGTGCGGTGGTGAAGCCGATCTCGCACTTCCTCGCGCCGCCCCCGGCGGTAAAATCCACCGCGGGGAGCGCGGGGGGCGCGGAGAGCTGAACCCGTACCCGGCCCCGCGGTGAAGGCGCACATGAAACCTCTGAAAATCGGAATTGTCGTCGAGTCCACCGGGCTGAGCCTGCGGTCGGCGCTCCTGGCCGCGGCGCGCATGGGTGCGCGGGGAGTGCAGGTGAGCGGCGTCGGCGAACTGGCGCCGGACCGGCTCACCGAGACCGGCCGCCGCGAGTTCCGCAACCTGCTCCGCTCGTTCGACCTCGAACTGGCCGCCCTCGACGTGCCGGTGCGCCGCGGGCTGGACGTCGCCGAGGACCTCCAGCCGCGCATCGAGCGCGTCCGCAAGAGCATGCAACTCGCGTTCGACCTGGGGGCCGGCCGCGTCGTCGTCCCGTGCCCGAAGCTGCCCGACGCCTCCGCGCCGCGGGCGCAACTCCTGCGCGAGTCGCTGTCGGCGCTCGGCACCTACGGCGACCGCATCGGTTGCGTCGTCGCGCTGGAGGTCGGCTTCGACCCGGCCGCGAAGGTGAAGGAGTACCTCGCGACGTTCGACACCGGCGGCCTGAAGGTGACCTACGACCCGGCCAACTTCCTCCTGCACGGGCACGACCCGGTCGCGAACCTGATGCCGCTCGCGGGGCTCGTGGCCCACGTCCACGCCCGCGACGCCCGATCGGCCGGGCTGAGCCGCGGGCTCCAGGAGGTGCCGGTCGGCGCCGGCGACGTCGACTGGATGGCGTTCACCGCGACACTCCAAGTGCTGGAGTTCGACGGGTTCTTGACGGTCAAACGTGACGCGGGGGACGACAAGCTGACCGACGTGACCAACGGCGTGAAGTTCCTCCAGCGGTTCGCGCCGCCGGTGGTGTAGGAAGAGAATGGCCACAAAAAGGCACAAAAGGGCACAAAAAGAAGGCCACAGGGGACAGAGATCAGAATGTCTACCGTTCTGCTCGCCGTTCTCTGATCTGACCTCCGATCGCTTTTTGCTTTCTTTTTTGTGCCCTTTTGTGCCTTTTTGTGGCCATTCTCTTATCTCTTGGCCACGTCCACGAGCGCCCGCAGCGACGGCGGCCGGAACCGCTGCTTGTGCCACACCGCGCAGAGCGTCCGCGTCGGGGCGGGCTTGCCCAGCGGGCGGTACACGCACTGCTTCGTCAGGTCCGCGGTCGCGGCCATCTCCGGGACGATCGACACCCCCTGCCCCGTCGCCACCATCGCCAGCAGCGTCACGATCTGCTCGCCGCGACACACCACGCGCGGCTCCAGCCCGCCCCGGTGGCACAGGCTCAGCACCTGGTCGCCGAAGCAGTGCATGTCGTCGAGCAGGATGAACGGCTCCTCGACCACGTCGCCCAGCCGCACCTCGGCCTTCGACGCGAGCCGGTGCTTCACGGGCAGCGCCATCACCAGGGGCTCGGTGAACAGCTTCTCGACGTGCAGCCGGTCGTCGCGGACCGGCATCGCCATGAGCGCGACGTCGAGTTCGCCCGCGAGCAGGTCCGCGAGCAGCCGTTCCGTCAGGTCCTCCTTCAGTTGGAGCTGAACCGTGGGGTGCTCCTTGCGGAACCTGGTGACGGTTTCGGGTAAAAGAAAGGGCGCGACGGTCGGGATCGCCCCGACGCGGAGCGACCCGCCCTCCGCGGCGTCGCGGACGGCCCGCTCGGCCTCCTTCACCGCCGCGAGGATCGCCTGCGCGTGGCCGAGTAACTCCTTCCCGGCGTCGGTGAGCACGACCTTGCGGCCGAGCCGGTCGAACAGGCGCCGGCCGACCCCGTGCGGCTTGCCCTCCAGCCGCATGATCTGCTCGCTGAGGGTCGGCTGCGTGACCTTCTCCCGCTCCGCGGCCCGGGTGAAGCTGCCCGTCTCGGCGACGGCCACGAAGTACCTGAGCTGGTGGATCTCCATAGCCCGTTCCGATAGAGAGAAAATTTCGGATTGACTCTGCCAATTCTATCATGCCGGACGGCCGCGGGGAACCTCCGCACGACTTTACGGGAATCACGGAATATCCGGCCGCGGCGGAACTCTTTGTCTGTGCCGGGCCGCGCGCGGTAAAATGTCCGCCATCACCGGACGAATCGCTCTGAGAGCACGTCCTCGGCTTCGGGGTGGCACATGACCATCGAAGAAGCGGTTGCGAAGGATCTGGTGGCGATCCTGTTCGTCACGTTCCTGTTCGGCGGCGGCGCGCTGTGGCTGATCGTCGCCACCGTGGCCGAGCAGTGGCGGAAGTTCCGCGTCGCGGACCGCAACGCGGCGCTCAAACAGTCGATGGTCGCGGCCGGCTATCGACCGGACGAGATCGTCAGGGTACTTAACGCGGGCAACAGCGACGGCTCATGAGTAACCCGCTCCGTGACCTGCCCTCCGTGACGAAGTTGCTCGCCGCGCCCGCCCTCGTCGCGGCCCGCGAGCGCCACCCGCACGCCGCCGTCACCGCCGCCGCACGTTCCGCGCTCGATTCCGCTCGCAACAAACTGGCGTCGGGCGAATCGCCCGCGGTCGGCGTCGAGGCCCTCGCGGCCGAAGTGGTCGCGGCGCTCGACGCGCAGGCACTTCCCGCGCTCCGGCCGGTCATCAACGCAACCGGCGTCGTGCTCCACACGAACCTCGGCCGGTCCCCCCTTCACGAAGAGGCCGCCCGCGCCGCGTACGAAGCCGCCCGGGGTTACCTCAATCTCGAACTCGATCTCGCGACCGGTAAGCGCGCGAGTCGTCAGGGGAACGTGCGTGCCGGGCTAAGGGCAATCACCGGCGCGGAAAGCGCGACCGCGGTGAACAACTGCGCCGCGGCCACCGTGATCGCCCTGCGCGCGATCGCGGTCGAGCACCAGGAGGGGATCGCGGGGGGAGCCCATGGGGGGTTCCCCCTCCGTAACGAGGTGATCGTCTCGCGCGGACAGTTGGTGGAGATCGGCGGGAGCTTCCGCATTCCCGAAGTGATGGCCGTGGGCGGCGCGATCTTGCGCGAAGTCGGCACGACGAACATCACGCGCCTTTCGGACTACGAGCGGGCGATCACCCCAAACACCGCGGCGCTGATGCGCGTCCACGCCAGCAACTACCGCGTCCGCGGGTACACGAAATCCGTGGATCTGCCGCAGTTGGTAGAACTCGGCCGCAAGCGCGGCTTACCTGTGATCGACGATGCGGGCAGCGGACAGGCGGTCGACCTCACGCCGTTCGGGCTACCGGGCGAGCCGCTGGTGTCCGCGAGCATCGCGGCCGGTGCGGATCTTGTGCTCTTCAGCGGCGACAAGCTCCTCGGCGGGCCGCAATGTGGAATCCTCGCGGGCAAGGCCGATCTCGTTCAGAAGGTCGAAAAAGACCCGCTGATGCGGGCCTTCCGGCTCGACAAGATGACACTGGCAGCGCTCGAAGCGACGCTCCGACTTTATCGCGATCCCGCGGAGGCACTTCGCACCGTCCCGACGCTTCGCATGCTGACGACACCGCTCGCGGACCTGCGGCGGCGGTGCGAGTCGTTCGCGGAGTGGCTCCGCGCGATTCCGGGCATTACGGTGGGAGTGCGCGAAGACGAGTCGTTTGTGGGCGGCGGGTCGCTCCCCGATGTGAGCGTGCCGACCGCGGTTCTCGCGATTAGCGCGGCCAACATGAGCGAAACCGAACTTGCGGCACGTCTCCGGACGGGTACGCCCGCGGTGGTGGGGCGCGTGCAGGACGAGCGCGTGCTGCTGGACCTGCGGTGCGTGTTCGAGCGCCAGGAGGAGGAGTTGCTCGAAGCCGTCAGGCTGGCGGTGGGGCGAACGGAGTAGCGGCAGCGCACCGGCGCAGGACGACCGGAGGAATCAGGTGTGGGAGAGCAGAAGAAACACTGGGATGCCACGTTCGGTCGCGTCCAGGGAGTTTACTGGCCGCAGTTCAATTACCCACCCAAGTCAACCGCGGCTGATCTCGACATCATCGAGAAGAAACTTGAGTTCCATTTCCCTGCGAGCTACCGCGCGTTTGCAGAGGCATTCGGGTTAGGGGGCGAGTTCCTCGACCGGGTAAAGTTCCTTCCGCTCATCCGCTCGACTCGGACGTCTGCTCCGCCTGGAACGGGCTCGGTCCTGGAGGATACCCGGTTCTACCGCGCGCACACGTGGGAGTTCGAAGAGGTCGATTGGCCCGCCGAGCGCGCGCTGCGGGATCTGCGGCGCGCCGTTGTATTCGCAACAGAACCGGGTTACCACGAGTGGGTATTCGACCCGTTCGAGCTAACGAACGCGAAGCGCGGAGAGTGCCGCATTTACGGCGTGGACCGCTTCACCGACGACGCGGTGACGCGAGTGACGGTAGCGGCTGCGTCCTTCGACGAGTGGCTCTTGCGTATTGACGACGACTACAACTTCGACCGAGACGAGGAGAGAACGGAACCCGAGTTCCCGCCCGTCTTCAAACCGCCATCGGCGCACCCGCGCCCGATAACCTACTGCCGGTACCACCTGCCTCAGAGCAAGAGCAAACCAACGGTGGAGGGCGTGGCCCTCTGGCTCGCGTGGAACAACCACACGGTGCGTGACCTCGCGCTTTCGATTCGTGATCGCGGGCAAACGGACGCGTTCCCGATTCTGGCCGACGCCCTTCAAGAAGCCGGTTGCGACAACGCGGACCTGCTCGATTCGTGCCGCACCGGTGATCCCGACATCGACGGCCAGTGGGCACTTCAGGTGCTTCTCGGACGCGCGGCGAAATAACCGCGGTAGCGCTCCCACGGGACGAACAGCACGTAGAACGCCAGCGAGTACGTCGCGAAGTGCCCGACTTCGAGCGTGAACAGTGTCAGCGCGTGGAACAAGACGCCGAGCCACAGCGCGAACGCGCGCGACCGACGGAACGCGATCAGGAGCGGAAACGCCAACTCCCAGCCTACCGCGACCCACGCGCTCAGGCGGTGAATGAATACCGGCAGATACGGGCTCAGGTTCGGCGTCAGGCACCATTCGAGGTCGTGGTTCACGAAGTACATCACGTAACCGGTCTGCCAGCCGGGCGAGAGCAGCTTGTAAACCCCGCTGAAGACGTACACGCACGCGAGCTGCACGAGCAACACCTTCGCGGGCCAGCCGGGAACCAGTACGGCACGCCCCTCCGCGCGCGAGCGGACCGATTCCACACCCCACACCGCGCCGGAGCACCCGAACGCGACGCCCAGGAACAGCGCGTTCCGCACCTGATCGCCGCCGTTGCATAGTCCGTAATTGATGTTCCAGAACGAGACGGCACACGCCCAGCACACCAGCCCGCTGACGAGCGGTCGGAAGCCGACCAGGAGCGCGACCGCGGCCAGTGCCCACACCGACATGAGCGCTGCCGGCCCCCAGGCGGCCGGCAGCACGCGGAGCAGCGACCAGTAGTGATGCCCACTACGAAACCGCGACGGGTACACGTCCGGGCCGCCCAATCCCGCTTCCGAGAAGTACACCGCAAACTGTGGCAGGGTCACGATTCCGATGTCGATGAGCGCCGCGACCGCGACCGCGATCCGCATCGCGGCCATCCGCTCGGCCGCGATCGGCCGCAGGAGCCAGTTCCAGCGGTTCAACACGCCCGGCAATCGCGGTTGAACGCCCACGAACAGCGGGGCGGGTTCGGAGGGGGGTGGAGTCACGGCGTCGTCACCGCCTTTAGCGGCACGAACCGTTTTGCGACGGGGTCGTAGCCTTCGAGCGGGAGCAAGCCCGGTTCGTGTGACCTGCCCGGAAACCACTTCGCGAACGGGCGCTCGGGGGTCGGTCGTCGCGGAGCGTCGGGGGCTTCACCGGGTAGCCGCGTCGGGATGTAGCGGAACACCATCACCACCTCGACCGGCTCCGGTGCGTCGGGATGTGCGGCGCGATACCTCCGCATTTTCCACGCGAGCCAGTGCGAAATGAGTTCGTGATTGTCACGGACACGGTCGGGTAACTTCGACCACACCTCCGGCTTCGCGGCGATCGTCGCGTCGTCGGCGTGCCACCCGATCATCGCGATGTTGGCCTCGTAGTTGAACTCGCGATCGTGGACGAGCGGCCAGCGCATCCGCGGGCGGTCCGGGTCGGGCGGGTCGAAGCGCGACGCGACGCGCGCGGCCGGGCCGTCGGCGAAGTGGAGTTCCGCGACGGGAACGACCGTGTGCGGCGGGAAATCGGGGGTGAACATATTCCACCCCTGATCCAAGCCGGTCACTTCGCTCCAGAATGCGAAGCCGTCGCCCACAGCCTCGCTCGCGTACTGCACGCCTTCTACATCCGTGAACCGCCCCCACCGCTGGGTGGTGCTGAGTTCGGGGTATGAGTCGGCGGGCGTGGGCCGTCGCGGTATGAACTCCCAGACGTTCGCGAGCACCGGAAACGCGACCGAGTAGAGAGCGAACGCGCCGACCAGCCAGGGGAGCGGGCCGGGCCTCGGGGCGGGGGGCGATTGCGAAGAACCTAACCCCCCGTCCCCCTTCCTTCTTAGGGAAGGGGGACGGGGGGTTAGGTGGTTCTTCGCAATCGCCGCAGCCGCTCCCACGGCGCGAACGCCGTGTAGCACGCGATCGAGTACAGCGCGAAGTTCCCCACTTCGAGCGTGAACAGCGTGCCGAGGTGGAAGATCACGCCGAGGACGAGCGTAACCGCCCGCGTCCCGCGCATCACCGCGAGCACCGGGAAGCCCAACTCCCACACGAGCGTCACCCACGCGGAGAGTTGGTGCAACCAGACGGGCACCCGCAGTGCCACCCCGGGGTACAGCGACCAGTACAGGTCGTGCGACGCCCAGTACATCACGTAACCGCTCCGCCACAGCGGGCTGATTACCTTGTAGTACCCGCTGAAGAAGTACAGCGCCGCGAGTTGTACGAACAGAATCTTCACCGGCCAGCCGGGCACCACCAGCGGCCGCGGATCGGTCCTCGTACGTAACGACGACACGCCCCACACCGCGCCGGGGCAACTTACCGCAACCATCAGCAGGAGCGTGTGCCGGAGTCGGTCGCCGCCGTTGTGCGGCCCCGGGTTCACCGTCCACACGGACAGGGTGCATACCCACGCGATCAAGCCGCACACGAGCGGCCGCCAGCCGACGAGCAACCCGACCGCGGAAAGCACCCACACCGCGAACACGGCTTGCGGCCCCCACGAATCGGGCAGCATGCGCAGGACCGACCAATAGACGTGATCGTCACGGAAGCGGCCGGCGTAGAGGTCGCGGCCGCCCAGCGCGTCGGGCGAGAAGAGCGTGTGGAAGTGGGGCAGGTAGCACGCGAACAGGTCGAACAGCAGGACGAGCGCCGTCACGACACGGAGCGCCGCGACCCGCTCGGCGGGGACCGGTTCGGTCCACCACGACCACCGCGACAGCGGCCACGGGAACCACGGGCGAACGCCCACGGCGCGCGGTTCGGTCACGGCTTGTCCCCCACCGGCACGAACCGCTTCGCCACCGCGTCGTAGACCTCGTACGAGTCGTCCGCGGGCCGCCACAAGGCATACGGGCGTTCCACAACCGGCCGCGTCCAGACCCGCGGCTCGTTCGGCTTCGGCGTCGGAATGTAGCGGTGCTTGAGGATCACTTCCACCGGCCCCGGGCGTTCGGGGCGCGCTTCGCGGTACGCCTTCAGGCGCCACGACAGGTACGCGCGGACCGGCCCGCGCCACACCCGCGCGGCCTCCGGCAGCGCGCGGTACACCTCCGGCAGCATCGCGATCTCTTCGGGCGTCGCGTACAGTCCGGCGACCTCTTCCGGCGGAATGTACCACACCGCGTAGATGAACTGCGCCTCGACGTTGAACGGCCGGTTGTTCACGAGCGGCGCGCGGAGCGGCGGGTTCAACTTGTCGGCCGGCTCGTACGGTGACAACAGGGTGTCACTCATGCCGTCGGCGAACCGGAACTCGACCGCGGGCGTGACCGTGTACGGCGGCAGCCCCGGGGCGAACAGCGACCACCCCTGCTCCTGGCCGCTCAGTTCGGACCAGAAGTCGAGCACGGCGCCGGCGCGGTCGGTCGCGGTCTGGAGCGGCTCGAACGTGGTGAACGTGCCGTGCCGCTGGAGGGGGTCGGAGATCGGTTCGAGCGGCGACCCGGTGCGGCGCGGGACCAGGTCGATCAGGTTGGCGGCCGGGATGTAGACGAGTTGCCACACCGCGAACAGTCCGACGGCCACCGCGAGCGCGCGGCGGGCGGGCGACGGCGGTGCGGGCGTGTTGGACATGAGCGGCGCGTCAGAGCCCGTTGGCGAACACACTGCGCCCGCCGTCCACCGGCAGACAGGTGCCCGTTACGAAGTCGTTTTCGATGAAGTGTAGCACCGCGAGCGCGACGTGTGCCGGGCTCCCCTCTCGATTCACCAGCGTCCCGGCGATCACCTGTTGTTTCTCGACCTCGCCCACCTCCGGCGGAAGCAGCACCGGCCCCGGCAGCACCGCGTTCACGCGGACCTTGGGGTTGCGCGTGCCCAGCTCCACCGCGAACACGCGCGTCAAACCGGGGATCGCGGCCTTGCTCGGGAAGTACGCCGCGTAATCGCGATAGGGCCGCACGTCCGCCCAGTCGCCGACGTTCACGATGCACCCGCCGCTCGGCTGCTCTGCCATCGCCAGGCCGACGTGCTGGCACGTCAAGAACGTGCCGAGCAGGTTGGCGTCGAGGTGCGCGCGGACGTCGGCCGCGGTCACGTCTTCGAGCCGCTTGCGGTTCCAGATCGCCGCACAGTTCACCAGCACGTCGACCCGGCCGAACCGATCGAGCACGGCCCGCACCATCTGCTTCACCGCGACCTCGTCGCCGAGATCCGCTTGAACCGGGACGGCCGCCGTGCTGCCCAGCGCCGAGAACGCGGCCGCGCGCTCGTCGGCTTCGAGCGCCGACGTGTGGTAGTGGATCGCCAGCGCGTACCCCCGGGCCGCCAGCGCCGCCGCGACGTGCGACCCGATCCGCGGCTTCCCGCTGCCGGTCACCAGCGCGACCTTCGGCTCGCTCACGGCCGCACCTCTTCCGCCCCGGCCGTGTCGATCGCCGCGTCGAGCGTCACCCACGTCTTGCACCCGGCGTATTCCGACCGCTCGACCACCTCCACCGGCCGCGCGAGTCGAAACACGCGCACGTGCAGCACGAACAGCCCCGGCGTGCGGTAGTTGAACCGCTGCTTGACCACGTCCGGGGTCCACGCGTGCCGCGAATCGAGCGCGAGGGCACTTTCGAGATCCGTGACATGCGCCACGGATTCGACGCGGACGAAGTGCGTGAACCGCACCGCGCCCGCGGGCGGCTTCGCGGCATCGGCCGCGTCGAACAGCGGCAGGAACTCCGCTTTCACTCCGGCGCGGTGCTCGTGGAAGTACGTCGGATACAGCAGGAACTCGGAGTGCTCCGGCCGGAAGACGCCGCCCTCTTCCGCGATACCGCCCTTCCGCAGAATGAGCGACTGCCGCCCGGCCGCCAGAGCCTCGCAGATCACCGCCCACTCTTTGAACGCGATTTTAAGCATCGTTCTGCCCCTGGGACCGCGGCCGTCCCGGCCGCCCGTTGAACCCGCCCATTCACACCAGCGCACATCGTGTTGCAACAACTCCAGGCCACCGGCGGCCCGGACAGCGCCGTCCCGGGAATTTACCCGCGCTCGTGCTTCTGACTGCGCGTCATCAGATCCTGCACCGCGGACAGCGGCGGCTTCCCTTCGTGCAGAACCTGATACACCCCGGTCATGATCGGGGCGTCGATTCCGCTTTTCGAAGTGCGCTCGAACACGCTGCGGCTCGTGAAGACGCCTTCCGCGATCTGTGGGCCGGCGAGCACGTCGGCGAGCGGTTCGCCCCGGCCGAGCCGGTAGCCGACGCGGCGGTTGCGGCCGTGCGGGCTGAAGCACGTCGTGATGAGGTCGCCGGTGCCGGCCAGACCGTGAAACGTGGCCGGCTCCGCGCCGTGCGCCACGCCGAACCGCGTCATTTCGACCAGGCCGCGTGTGAGCAGCGCCGCCTTCGCGTTGTCGCCGAAGTCGAGCCCGTCGCAGACGCCCGCGGCGATCCCGATCACGTTTTTGAGCGCGCCGGCCAGTTCGACGCCGACGAGGTCGTTGTTGGAGTACACGCGAAAGCGGTCGGTGCCGAACCACCGCTGGACGCGCTCCGCGAGCCCCCCGTCGGCCGCGACGACGACCGACGTCGGCCGCCCGCGGGCGACCTCTTCGGCGTGGCTCGGCCCGCTGAGCACCGCGACGTACTCGGTCTTGAGTAATTCGGAAATGATTTCCGATGGCCGCCGGAACGTCCCGATTTCCAGCCCTTTGGTCAGGCTCACGACCGGCACGTCGGCGGTCCGAACAGCGGCGAAGCGGCCGAGCGCGTCGCGGAGGTACGCGGTCGGAACAGCAGTGACCCAGCAATCGGCCGAATCGACGGCCTCGGCCGCGTCGGCCGTGATCTGAACCGAATCCGGAATTCGGACGCCGGGCAGCAGCCGCGCGTTCTCGCGCGACTGCCGCAGTTGTTCCGCGCGTTCCGGGTGCGCGCTCCACAGTCGTACGCGATGCGCCGATTTTTGCGCCAGGAGCACCGCGACCGCAGTACCCCACCCACCGCTACCGAGGACCGCGAACGTCGTCTGCATGAACAAAATCCCACCTACGGACGTGGCGCGTCTTCGCGCTCCGGTACATCTTATCTAGTCACCGGCCCGGTCCGCACCGCTTCTCGTCTTGCGCGTGAAGCGGCGCGGGGGCGCGGACCGATTTTCCACAATGCTGAACTTCGAGGGGGACGGAGGGATGGTCATGGCCACGCGACTGAAGATTTTTACGCCCGCGCCCGAAGAGGCCGATGACGTGCGCCCGGAGCCCGAAGTGCGGGTGCCGCTCGGTGATCTGCTCCCGCTCGTCGCAATGGCCCAGCGGATGAACTTCATCTGGCTGAAGGACTTCCTCGACGACGAGGTCGCGGTCAGCGGCGATCTGTACGAGGTGCTCCAGGCGTTCCGCAGTAGCCGACCCACCAGCGCGTAGAAGAAAAGAGTGAGCCGCTGACGGCACAGAGAACACGGATCAGCCAGGAGCAGAGTCGAGTTCAACTCGATCTTTGTTCCTGGCTGATCCGTACCGCCCGTGAGGGTCACTTCTTCTTTGCCGGCGGGTCGATCCCCGGCAGGGGAAAGTTCGCGTTGTAGGTGTGCTCGTCCTTCAGGCGCTTCTCCAATCGCGCCAGCACGTCCGGGTGCTTCGCGGACACGTCATCTTTCTCCGATTCGTCTCTCGCGAGGTGGTACAGTTCCGTCTTCACGACGCCCTTGCTCAAGTTCTGCCGGACCGCCTTCCACTCGCCCTCGATCACCGCCTGCTGCCCGCCGTAACTGGGGAACTCCCAGTAGAGGAACTCGTGCGCCGGCTGTTTCGTGCCGAGCAGCGCCGGGCGGAAGCTGACCCCGTCGATCCCGTCGGGCGCCCTCGCCCCGGCCAGTTCGCACAGCGTCGGCAGCACGTCCGGGAAGTACAACGGCGCGTCGGACGCCGCGCCCGCCTTGATCGTGCCGGGCCAGTACGCGATCAGCGGTACGCGGATGCCGCCCTCGTACAGGCTGCCCTTCAGCCCGCGCAGCTTGCCCGCGGACTCGAAGAAGTCGGAGGCCGCGCCGCCCGCGTTGTGCGTCGGCCCGTTGTCACTGGTGAACAGCACCAGCGTGTCCTTCTCCAGCCCGGCGGCCTTCAGCTTTTCGACGACGCGCCCGACGGTGCGGTCCATCCGCGTGACCATCGCGGCGTACGCCGCCCGCGGGGCCGGGTGCGGCAGGTACCCGCCCGTCTTCCCGTCGTAGGGCGGGTCTTCGCCGAGCTTCCCCTTGTACTCGGCGAGCGCGTCCTCCGGCACCTGTAGCGCCACGTGCGGCACGGTGAACGGCAGGTACAGGAAGAACGGCCGGCCCTTGTGCTTTTCGATGAAGGCGATCGCCTCGGCCTCGAACAGGTCCTGCGTGTACTGCTTGCCGGTCACGCCGTCGTTGTCCTTCAGTTCGACGCGCTCCCCGTTGCGGTAGACGTGTTTGGGGTAGTGGCTGTGCGCGTGCGCCTGGCAGTTGTAGCCGAAGAACAGGTCGAACCCGTGCTTCATCGGGCTGCCCGTCGTGTCCCAGTTGCCCAGGCCCCACTTGCCCATCGCGCCGGTCGCGTAGCCCCGCGCCCGGAGCAGTTCCGTCACGGTGACGTCGTCGGCGCGGATCGGGAACTGCCCCTCCTCGCCCTTCTTGAACTGCACGTTGGTGCGGACCGTGGCGTGGCCCATGTGCTTACCGGTCATGAGCGCGTACCGCGACGGCGCGCAGACCGCACACCCGGCGTAGAACCGGGTGAACTTCAGCCCGCCCGCGGCCAGTCGGTCGATGCTCGGCGTCTTGATCTTCGTCTGCCCGTAGCAACCGAGTTCGAAACAGCCGAGGTCGTCGGCCACGATGAGAACGATGTTGGGCTTCTTCTCGGCCGGGAGCGCGGCCGGCGCGAGCGCGGCCAGCGCGACGAGGGAGGCGACGAAACGGCAGCACATGACGGCTCCTCCGGGGTGGTGCCGTCAGTGTCGGTTTGCGGGGCGCGGTGTCAACCGGAAAGCCCGTCGCGGGGCGTGACGGGCGGCCCGCCCCGCGGTGAGAGTTTATCGCGAATCGCCGACGCGGCTGCACACCCACGCCAGCACGATCACCACGCCGACGATGCCCACGATGATGAGCACCCCGTCCACCGCGATCCCGTCGCGATCGGCCGGGGCCGCCTCGCCCTTCGTGCGGGCGGTGGAGCGGGCCGGCGCCGTCGGCACCGGGTCGGCGGACGTGGACCGGGCGTCCGCGGCCTGCGCGGCGAACGCGAGGGCCGCGACAAGCAGCAGAGTCCGAACGGAGGTGTTGAAGGACGTCGTCATGGGTGCCTCCGGCCAAAGGGACTTGCGTTCTCCTGAATGACACCCGCGTTCACCCTGTTGTTCGCTCCGCGGGCGCAAAGATTTGGGGCCGGCGTGCGAAAAGCCGTACCGCGAAGGCTCACGAACGGGGCGGGCGGTGCGACGTGTCGGAACGGACAAAAAAGGAACCGCCCCGGAGCCAGAGCCTCCGGGGCGGGCGAGTCGGCGGGCGGAGCGGTCGTCACTTCATCAACATGGTCGCCCCGACGTACACGACGACCATAATCAGCAGGGCCGCGGCGACGAGGCCGACCGCGCCGAAGGTTCCGCCCTTGCGGTCCGGGACCTCTTCGGCCCAGGCGTCTTCCTCCACGACCGGTTCCGGCGCGGCCTTCGGGAGCGGCTTACCGGTAGTCGCGCCGCGGGTCGGCAGCTTCGGCAGCGCGGGGCGGGGCGTTCCGAGCGGCGTCGGCGCCTTCGCCGCGGCCCCGGTCTCGTTGCCGTCGTCGATCGCGGGCAGTTGGAACGACGCCCGGTTGGGCACGTTCCCGCCGCGGGCCGGCTGCGGGTTCGGGGTGCGGACGTTCGGCGACACCGGGGCGTCCGTCGCGGGTCCCACCCGCGGGCGCTCGCCGGTGTTCGACCGACTCGGGAGCGTGACCTTCTGGCCCGGGTTCGACCGTCCCGGCAGGCCCGGCCGGCCGCCGCTGGAGTGCCCGCCCAGGCCGGGCCGGGAGCCCGACGAACCGCCCGGCACGCCGCCGGTGACCCGCGCGAGATCGCCCAGGAACGGCTCCAGCGCCTCCACCAGTTCGTCGCACCCGGAGTACCGTTCCTCGGGGACCTTTGCCATGAGCCGCTTGACGACCGCTTCGAGGCCGGGGGGCACGTCCGGGGCCAGTTCGCCCACCGGCATCGGGTCGCGGGTCTGGTGGGCCATCATCTTCTCGACCGCCGACCCCTCCGGGAACGGCACCCGCCCGGTGAGGGCGTAGTACAGGGTGCAGCCCAGGCTGTACTGGTCGCCGGCCGGCGTCCGGTTGGTCGGCTCCATGATGCTCTCGGGGCTGGAGCAGTCCAGCCCGCTCGTCAGCGTGTTCGCGGTGGACATCGTGTCCACGAGGCTCTCGCCGTCGTTCTCGACGAGCAGCGAGCCGATGCCGAAGTCCAGGATGCGGGCCTGGTTGTCGGCCCCGATCATGACGTTCGACGGCTTGATGAGCCCGTGGAACAGGTTGTTCTGGTGCGCGGCCGTCAGCCCCTGCGCCACGTGGACCGCGTACAGCGCGGCCTGCGCCGGCGGCAGCTTGCCCTGCTGCTGGACGAGCCCTTCGAGCGTCTGCCCCTCGACCAGGGGCCACGCCAGGTAGTGCAGCCCGCCCGCGGTCCCGACGTCCACGAACGGCACGACGGCCGGGTGGGCGAAGTTGCCGAACGACCGCACCTGCCGGCGCGCCAGCCGGACGTTCCACATGCTCCGGCGCGGGAGCACCTTCACCGCGTACAGGTTGTTGTCGTTCTTCGAGGTGGCCTTGTAGACCTGCCCCATGCTGCCCTGCCCGATCGCGTCGAGCAGCACGTACGGCCCGAGCACGAGGCCCTGGCTCTTGCCGTTGAGGATGCGCTCCGCCTGGAAGGCGGTGATCGTGCCCTGGTCGACGAGGTACTCGGCCAGCGCCGGGGCCTCGGCGCGGGGGTTCTTCCGGAGGAACTCGCCGACGATCTGGTCGAGCGGCCCGCGGTCGATCAGCCCGCTCCGCCGCAGGTCCCACACGAACCATTCGCACGCGCCGAGGTCGCTCGTCACCATTGGATCGTCCTTACGGAACAGAAACCCGGCCGGGTCCGGGGGGAAGTTCTGGCTGGTCCGCTCGGCGGTGGAACGTGTTCAGGTCCCGCAGCGGCGGTTATCGAGTCACCCAAAATTAGGACGCCTTTCAGGGGTGTCAAACTCGCCCCACCCCGTTTTCAGGCGTAACCCGACCCACTATTCTGAGCAGAACGAGCGGCACGACCGGAAGAGCGCGCCACATCCGGAATAAATCGTGTGGCGACGGCACGAAATAATTGGCACCTCCGTCGCAATTCCGGCCGCCGTTACGTCCGGACCAGAACTTATAACCGGCAAAGGTCTCCCGATGGCTCTCGACCCTTACGCCCCGTGTCCGTGCGGCAGCGGCAAGAAATTTAAATGGTGCTGCGCTCCGTACTTCCCGACCGTCGAAAAGGCGTTCGAGCAGGAGGAGCAGGGGCAGCACGAGGCCGCGCTCCAGACCATCAAGGGGCTCCTGACGGCCCACGCGAGCAACCCCTCCGTCTGGCTCTACTACGCGCAGTTCCTCTACAAGGCGGGCGCGGCCGAACTCGAAACCGCGGCCCGCAACCAGACGGCGCCGCGCCCCGCCGGTCCGGGCGAGTCGGCGCCGCCGTACGCGCAGAAGTTCGAGCAGGCCGAGGAGGCGCTCTCCAAGGCGCTGGAGCTGAACCCGCACTTCGGGATGGCGTACTTCCTCCGCGGGCAGTTCCGCGAGAACGAGGGCGAGCTGATCGGCGCGCTCTTGCTCTACCGCAAGGCGGCCGACGCCTACGACCCCGAGGCGCACGACCAGCTCGCGTCCGTCTACGTCAAGATCTACCAGGGCGAGACGATGCTCAACCGCCCGGTCGCGGCGCGGGCCGCGCTGGAGCGGGCGGCGCACTTCGCCCCGGCCGACGCGGAGCTGCGCGCCCAACTCGACGGCGAGTTCGGCCCGGAAGGCCCTTACCCCGCCGCGGTGCGCAAGAAGTACGCGTTCCGCCCCACCGCGAAGCCGGTGCCCGAGGCCGCCGCGACCGGCAAGCTGTCCGACGCCCGCAAGGCGTTCGAGCAGCTCACGCAGGTCACCCCCGACGACCCGGCCGCGTGGTTCGACCTCGGCCTGGTGCTCGCGTGGCTGGGCGAGCAGCCCAAGGCGGTCGCGGCGCTCGTCAAGTCGATCGAACTCGAAACCGACGACTACCGCGCCGAAGAGGCCGGCGCGCTGGCCGAGGTGCTCCGCTGCGGCTTCGGGATGGAGAACGACTCCGACCACCTGGGGCCGAACGCGGTGATGCGGCTGCTCGGCAGCTACGAGCAGACCGGAAAGCTCCGCGGCGTCCACGTGGACCGCGAGCGCGGGATGATGTTCGGGATGATCGTGGAGGACCTGCCCTCGCTGATCGCGGTGGGCACCGTGAACCTCGCGCGGGTCGCGGCGCGCCTGGTGATCGGCCAGGGCGTGATCCGCTTGAGCCACCCGAACCGCGAGTCGGTGGCGAAGGCGGCCGACGACATCCGCACGGCGCTGCAACTGGCCGTGGAGCAGCCGTCGGAGAGCACGACCCCGCTAAACTTCCGCGACGTGGTGCTGGAGGCGATAGCGCAGCCGTCGGGCTCGGCCGACGAGGCGATGCTGGAGGCGAAGCTCCGCGACTACGCCGCGAACTACTTCGAGAACGTCTGGACCCACCGCCCGCTGAAGGCCCTGTCGGGGAACACGCCGCTGGACGCGGTGGGCAGCAAGGTGCTGCGCAAGCACGTGTTCGGCGTGGTCAAGTTCCGCGAGGACTGCCTCGAAGCGGCGCTGCCGCACAAGCAGATCGGGCAGGAGCTGGTGCCGATCAAGATCTACGACTTCGCGAACCTACGGCACAAGCTCGGGTTGGAGTACGTGAGCGCCGCGCCGCCGAAGGTTCACGTGCCCGACGAACCGGCCGCCGCTGCCCCTGCGGCCGCCGGCGCCCCGCCCGCGCCCGCTCCGGCGGCGCCGAAGAAGCGCGACGTCGGCGCGATGAGCACGGCCGAACTGGCAGCGCTGGACGTCGCGGCGCTGTCGGTGGGCGAACTGGAACAGGCGATGCTCGCGGCGGTGAAGCTCGACGCGCGCGACCTGGCGGTGGCGTTCGCGCAGGCCGGCATTCTGAAGCCGTTCGATGCCACCACGCCCGACCGCTACCGGCTGTACGCGACCGCGATCACCGGGGCGGCGGCCGGCGGCGACACGGCGAAGGCGGCCGAGCTGATCGACGCGGGCGCGAGGTACGACGCGGAGCACAACGGCGGCCAGCGCGAGACGGAGTACAAGTTGCGCAAGGCGCAACTGTACGTGAAGGCGAAGGACGCGGAGAAGGCCGCGGCGGAGTTCGACGCCCTCGTGGCACTCCACCCGGACGAGGGGAAGTTCTACACGACGGCCGCGGAGGAGATGTTGCGGCTGAAGGCCGGCGCGCAGGCGCTGAGGTTCGCGGAAGCGGGCCTGGAGACGGCCCGCCGGACGAACAACCGCGATCTGGAGGGGCACTGCGAGGAACTGGTCGCGGCCGCGAAGAAGGCGAAGTGACACGCGGTGCCGGTTGATTTCGGTACGACAGCCGGCTTCACATTCATGAACCCGCCGGCCCTTCTCAATCGGAATGCGTATCAGACCTCGCCGCCGTTTGTGACGAGCCAGACGGCAACACCCGCCCCCGCGGCCAGCAGGATCGCGAGCACGGCCACCGCCACCCACAGCCACCGCCGCGATTTCGGGGGCGGCGCCTGCTTCTTCTGCTTCTGCAGTTTTTTGACCGTCGCGTTCCACTTCCGCGCCACTTCCTCGTCCACGGCGGCGTTCGCCGACGCGGCCGGGATTCTCCCGGCGCGACCGGGGTCGGCCACACGCACGCGGGCGATCGGCTCCGTCGCGCCGGAATCCGTTTCCTCCGCCAACGGAAGTTCGTCCGCGACCGATTCCTCCGGCCGCGGGATCTCGACCGCGGCGCCGCACTGCGGGCACCGGCCGCGCTTCCCCGCCTTTTCCGCGGGGGCGCGGAGCCGGTAACCACACGACAGGCAAGCAACGCGGATCTTGTTCGGCGTCGTCATCGTCAGCGCCCCCGCAAGAGGGTTCTTCTCACGCCCGGTCAGACTTTACGGCCCCGTGATCCCGTTGGCCGTCTCTCGGACGGCCAACGGGATCACGGGGCCGGTCGGAGATCCTGGCGGCCAGCCGACCGGGATCAGTGCCGGAACAGGAACTCCCGGGTGTTGATCAGCGCCCACACCACGTCTTCCCACGCCTTGCGCTTGTCCTCGCGCTTGCTCACGTGGTCCAGCGCGATCTGCTTCTCGTCGTCGAACGGCGCCCGGCCCAGCGCCGCGTAGTACAGCTCGCTCAGGATCTCCGCGTCCGGCTTCTTGGCCGCGAGCAGGGCGCCCAGCCGGTTGTTCGGGTTGCGGACCTTCTCGTTCACCGTCGGGCCGTTGATCAGTTGCAGGGCTTGAGCGAGGTTGCCGTCGCTCTCGCGCTCGCACTCGCACGCCAGCTCGCGCGCCGGCTGACCGAACGCCTTCAGGAACGGGTGGTTCACCTCGCCGTCCGGGAGTTGAATCGCGCGCGTGCCGGCCGGCAGCCCCGCGAACTTCTCCGGCATCGCGGTGAAGTCGCAGATCGCGTCCAGGAGCTGTTCCGCGGTCAGCAACTTCGTGACCGTGTGCGAGAAGTACTTGTTGTCGTCCTTGTTGAAGTCGTTCGGCTGCGCCGAGAGTTGGTACGTCCGCGACTTCATGACGGTCTTCACCAGGACCTTCAGGTCGAAGTTGTTCTTGGCGAAGTCCCTGGCGAGCGCGTCGAGCAACTCGTCGTTGCACGACGGGTTGGAGTCGCGGAAGTCGTCCACCGGGTCCACGATGCCCTTGCCCATCAGGTGGAACCACACGCGGTTGGCCACCGACTTCGCGAAGAACGGGTTCCCGGGCGACGTGAGCCACGTCGCGAGCACCGCGCGGCGGTCCTCACCGGGCTTCACGTCGGCGTCGCCCACGCCGATGTACCGCGGCTTCATCTGCTTGCCGGTGCGGGGCTGGTTCACCTCGCCGTCGCGGAGCGTGAACACCACTTCCGCGCCCGGCGCGTTGCCGGCCGGCTTCGTCCCGACGACCGGTTCGGGCTTGGTCTTCACGCGGGCGAACCACGCGGCCATCCCGTAATAGTCGTCCTGGCTCCAGCGCTCGAACGGGTGGTTGTGGCACTTGGCGCACTGCATCCGGACGCCCAGGAAGAGCTGCGCCGTCGTCTCGGCGAGGCCGGTCGGGTCCTTCGCGATGCGGTAGTAGTTGGCCGGCGGGTTGTTGTACGTGTTGCCGTTGGCCGTGATGATCTCCTGGACGATCTTGTCCATCGGCGTGTTCTTCAGGAAGTGGCCGCGGAGCCACGCCTGCATGCCGTAGCTGCCCTTCACCTGGATCGTCTTGCGGCTCGACCGCAGCACGTCGGCCCACTTCAGCGCCCAGAAGTCCGCGAACTCCGGCATGTCCACCAGCTTGTCGATGAGCTTGTCGCGCTTCTTCTGGTCCTTGTCGGCGAGGAACGCCTTCGCCTCGTCCGCGGTCGGCATGCGGCCGACGCAGTCGAGGTACGCGCGGCGGACGAACTCGTAGTCCTCGGAGAGCGCGCTGGGGGTGATGCTCATCTGCTTGAGCTTCGCGAACACGTGCGTGTCCACGAAGTTCGCCTCCGGCGGGTTGGTCCACGTGAACCCCTCGCGCGGTTCGAGGTACGTGAGCCGCACCGACACGAGTTCTTCGAGATAGCGGGCCAGGACCGCGATCTCGCCGGCCCGCTTGAACTCGACCATGCCGGTCGGGGTCACGTCCGCAATCGACGGGTCGCTGCTGCTGAAGTTCGTGAGCCGGGTGACGTCGCGGGTCACACCGTCGGCAAAGGTGACGACGACGGCGAGTTGCTGCCACTTGGCGGGCGTCTTCAGCACGCGGCTGGCGGGGGTCACTTCGACCTTCTTGACGGGCGGCAGCGCGGGCGCATCGTCCTTCAGCCCCTCGGCGAGCCACGCCCGTAGCATCTCGCCGGGCACGCTGGTCATCCCGAACCGCTGGCCGCCCTCGTGCGGCACCGCGCCGACACCCTTGAGCAGAACGAGACTCTGTTCGGGGTCGTGCTTGCCGCTGCGGCGGCCGAACTGGTCGCGCGTGAGCTGGAGGAAGTCCGCGGCCGGGTCGAAGCCGCGGAGCGAGAGCTTGAACCCGTTCTTGCCGCTGGGCGTGCCGTGGCAGGCGCCCATGTTGCACCCGCCGACGTTCATCGCGGCGATCACGTCGCGGCGGAAGCTCACCGGCGCCGCCGCGTCCATCCCGGCGACGGTGACCGGAATCCGCGTCTCCTTGCCGCCGGCGGTGATGACGACGGTCGCGGTGCCGTTCTTCTTGGGCCGCAGGTAGAGCCCCTCTTGCAGTTCGACGACGCCGGCCGGTTCCACCTTCGCGTCCACGACGCCGGTCAGGTCGCGCGCGGAGCCGTCGGTGTACCTGCCGGAAACGACGAGCTGTCGGGCGTCGCGAACGCCGGTGAGGGTGACGTTCGCCGGGAGCACTTCAACACCGGCGGGCTGCGCGATTACGGCCTTGCGCTCGTCCGCGTCGGTGGGCGGCGCGGCGATCGCGGGAGAAGTGGCGGCGAGGACCGCGAGGACGAATCCGAAGCGCCGTGCGCAAGCGGCCGGGGGGATGTGTGTCCGTGTCGTGGCAGAGTGCATGAAAGCTCCTCGCGGGTGGGTACTGCGAGCCGGGTCGTGAGCGCCCGGTGGTGGGATGCGGAATGCGACGTTCGGGGGAGGCAACAGGATTAGCTTAAACGCCCGAGCATCGCAGAGCGAGAGGAAAAACGGGCGGGGCGCTTTTGAGCTGTTGGCAAGGTTCAGGCGGCGTTCTGCTCTGGGGGCGATGACGGCCGCCCGTTCCGCCAGTGGCCCGCCATGTTCCACGCGCCGACGGGCACCGGTGAGTTTCATCCGCCGGTTCACCAACCGCTTCACCGAGCCCTCGATTGACCCGCTGCCGATGCTACGACCGCGCGCCCGTCGCCCGGCGCAGCCCGGGCGCGTCGGGTGGCTCCCGCGAGAGCCAGCCCGATCCGGTAACTTGTCCCCGCTCGCCCCCACC
>JAFKJJ010000562.1 GCA_017306025.1 Planctomycetota bacterium | reverse complement strand
CCCCCCGCCCCCGCGGTCGCCACGATCACCCCGGTCCCCACGTTCGCCGCGGTCGCGATCGCCGAAACCGCCCCCACCGCCGCCGTTGCCGCCCTCGTCGCCTTCGCGCGGAGCGAGCAGCGCCTTGCGGGACAGTTTCACGCGGCCCTGGTCGTCGATCGCGATCACCTTCACCTGGATCTTGTCGCCGACCTGCACGACGTCCTCCGGGCGCTGCACGTAGCTGGTGTCCAGTTCGGAGACGTGGCACAGCCCCTCGCGGCCCGGGGCGATTTCGAGGAACGCCCCGAACTCCTTGAGCTTCACCACCGTGCCATCGTACACCGCGCCGATCTTCACGTCCGCGGTCAGCCCCTCCACCATCTTGCGGGCGGCCTCCACGCCGGCCGCGTCGGACGAGGCGATCGACACCGTGCCGTCGTCCTCGATGTCGATCTTGGCGCCGGTCTCCTCCTGAATGGCGCGGATCATCTTCCCGCCGGGGCCGATCAGCTTACCAATGAACTCCGGGTTGATCTTCAGTTGGATCAGTCGCGGTGCGTACCCGCTGATGTCCTTCCGCGGGGCCGGGAGCGTGCCCAGCATCGTCTTGAGGATCTGTAAGCGGCCCTCCTTCGCCTGGTCGAGTGCCCCACGGACGATGGCCTCGTTGATCCCGTCCACCTTGATGTCGAGCTGGATGCCCGTCACGCCCTTCTGCGTACCGGCCACCTTGAAGTCCATGTCGCCGTAGTGGTCCTCGTCGCCCTGGATGTCGGTCAGGAGCGTGAAGTTCTCCTTGTCCATCACGAGGCCGACCGAGATGCCGGCCACCGGCCGCTTGATCGGCACGCCCGCGTCCATGAGCGACAGCGTCCCGCCGCACACGCTCGCCATGCTCGACGAGCCGTTCGACTCCAGAATCTCCGACACGAGCCGGATCGTGTACGGGAACCGCGTGGGGGGCGGGATCACGGCCTTCAGCGAGCGCTCGGCGAGCATCCCGTGGCCGATCTCGCGGCGGCCCGGGGCGCGGATCGGCTTGCACTCGCCGACCGAGTACGGCGGGAAGTTGTAGTCGAGGAAGAACTTCTTCGAGTACTCGTCCTGGAGCCCGTCGACCTTCTGCTCGTCAGCCACGGTGCCGAGCGTCGCGACGACCAGCGCCTGCGTCTCGCCGCGCTGGAAGACCGCCGTGCCGTGCGTCCGGGGCAGCACCCCGACCTCGCACGAGATGGCCCGCAGTTCCTTCGGGGCGCGGCCGTCGATGCGGGTGCCGCCGAGCGTGATCTCGCGGAAGATGCGCTCGCGCAAAACCCCCAGCGCGCCCGACACCTGCGACGACGTGTACTTCGGCGCCGTCTCGCCTTCCGGCAGGTAGACCTTTTTGATCTCCTCCTTGAACTGGTCGAGGGCCTCGTTGCGGGCCTTCTTGCCCTTTGTCAGGTACTTCTCGCGGTACTCCCGGCCGTACTTCTCGTAGAGTTCTTCCGCGAGCGGGTTGTTGGGCGTCGCGGGGGGAAGCACCTTCGGTTCCAGTCCGGCCTCGGTGCGGAGCCGCTCGATGGCGTCGATGATGGTGGCGCACTGCTTGTGCGCCTCCATGATCGCGTCGCCCATCTCCTGCTCGGCGAGTTCGCGGGCGAATCCCTCGATCATGCACACCGCGTCGCGCGTGGCCGCGACGACGAGGTCGAGGTCGCTCTCCTCCATCTCCGACGCGGTCGGCAGCACGACGATCTGGCCGTTAACGCGGCCCAGCCGGACGCCGCCGTAGGGCTTCAGGAAGGGGATGTGCGAGACGTGCAGCGCGGCGCTCGCGCCGATGAGGGCGAGCATGTCCGGGTCGTTCTCCTTGTCGGCGGAGAAGACCGTGGCGTGGATCTGGACCTCGTTGAAGTAGTCGGTCGGGAAGAGCGGGCGAGAGGGGCGGTCGATGAGTCGCGAGGTGAGCGTTTCCTTCGTGCTGGGGCGCGTCTCGCGCTTGATGAACCCGCCGGGGAACTTCCCCGCGGCGTAGGTGCGTTCGCGGTACTCGACCTGGAGCGGGAAGAAGTCGCGGCCCGGGATCGGCGTCCCTTCGACGGCCGCACACAGCACGGAGGTGTCGCCGTAGGTGACGAGCACGGCACCGTGTGCCTGTTTCGCGAGCTTTCCGGTTTCGAGAACGAGCGTACGGCCGCCGAGTTGGCACTCGACACGAGCAGGATTAACCGGCACGGATCTGACCCTTTCCGTTTTGCCGGCAGGAGCGCTTTTCGCGGTCGAAGGTCGTAAGGTCCGGAAGTCGTAAAGTCGAACTCAAGCGGGCGACGCCGCGTTCCGACTTTACGACTCGGGCCGTTATGACTTGCGACGTTCCGCCTTCGGCGGAACGAGAACTACTTGCGGAGGCCGAGCTTACCGATGACCGCCAGGTAGCGGTCGCGATCGGTCTGGCGCAGGTACTTGAGCAGGTCGGCGCGCTGGCTGACCAGTTTCAAGAGCCCGCGGCGGCTGGAGAAGTCCTTCTTGTGCGCCCGCATGTGCTCGGTGAGGGAGTTGATCCGCTTCGTGAGCAGCGCGATCTGCACCTCGGGCGACCCGGTGTCCGCATCGTCCCGGCGGAACTGCGTGATGAGTTCGGACTTCTCTTCCTTCGTGATCGACATCGTCCGTCTCCGCTAACCCCGCCGCGTCGCACTCCTGCCAATCAGTTACGAAACGACGTTAGTTACACACACTTTTACAGGATTTATGCAATGTACCGGGGGGCGACCAGATGACAAGGGGGGAAAATCTCGACGACAGGGACGGCCCTTTTACGCTCTCTCGGCCGCCGACCGACGTCCGATGAGCCTCGCGAATCGGCCCCGACCGGGCGTCTGCCCGTCGACTGCGATGAGATCGTTGAACCGACGCGTGGTGTCATCAGCGGGGCTGGCGACCACCGCAGCGAGAAAGTCGGCCTCCCCCGGCAACTGGGCAGCGAGATCGAGGTCGGAGGCCATCCGAACACTCCTGAGCACCGAACTTTTGGCGCGGTCGGTCCGCTCGCTGTCAACGGACGGATGCTAACGCGGCAGGTCTCATCGCGTCAACCGTCGCGACCGCGAGATCGCGGACCGCGGCTCAACCCGAGCACGCGCCCCGTATAGCGATTTCCCTATCTAAATACCCTGAGCACCCCACCCACCCTGCCGAGGCCCTTCTCATGCATCCCGCCTATGCGCTTTCCGACCTGCCGTCCGTGTTCAGCCCGGCACTGGTGTTCTTCCCGGAACTGATCCGCAAGAACATCGCCCGCGTCATCGAAATGGCCGGCTCCCCGGACCGACTCCGGCCGCACGTCAAGACGCACAAGACGCGCGAGATCGTCAAGATGCTCCTCGACGCGGGCGTCACCAAGCACAAGTGCGCGACGATTGCCGAGGCCGAAATGCTCGCGGCCGTCGGCGCGCCGGACGTGCTCGTCGCCTACCCGCTGGTGGGGCCGAACGTCGGCCGGCTCACCCACCTCATCCGCAAGTTCCCCGACACGAAGTTCTCGACCCTGATCGACCACCCGGACGCCGCCCGCGCGCTCGCGTCGGGGGTCGCGGCGGCCGGGCTGACCGTCGGGGCGGTCCTCGACCTCGACGTCGGCCAGCACCGCACCGGCATCCCGGTCGGCGACCCGGCGCTGGCCCTCTACGAACTGGCGGCGAGCCTCCCCGGCCTCACGCCCAACGGCTTCCAGCTCTACGACGGCCACAACAACCAGCCCGACCGCGCCGAGCGCGAAAAGGCCGTGCGCGCGTTCATCGCGCCGGTGCTGGCGCTCCGCGCGCGGGCCGAGGCGAAGGGCCTCCCCGTCCCGCGGCTGGTGTGCGGCGGCACGCCGAGCTTCCCGGTGTACGCGAACATGACCGACGTGCCGGGAGTCGAGTGCTCGCCGGGCACGTTCGTGCTCCACGACGCCGGCTACGGCCCGAAGTACGCGGACCTGGCGGGCATCACCCCGGCCGCGGTGCTGGTCACGCGGGTGGTGAGTCGCCCGACGCCCGACCGCGTCACGCTGGACCTGGGCAACAAGGCGGTGGCCGCGGACCCGCTGTTGGAGAAGCGGGTGACGCTGCTGGACTTCCCCGAGTATAAGACGGTGGGGCACAACGAGGAGCACCTGATCGTCGAGACCGCCGGCGCCGACCGCTACAAGCCGGGCGACGTCGTGTACGCCCTCCCCGGCCACATCTGCCCGACGGTGGCGCTCCACAAGGAAGCGCTCGTCGCCGAGGGGGGCAAGATCGTCGGCCGCTGGACCGTCGCGTCCCGCGACCGCGTGCTGAGCGTGTGACGCGGTCGGGTTGCGCCCCGGCCCCTCGTCCCGCCGGGGCGAAACACGAAACGCGGAACACCAAAAGCTGAAGAACCTGTGCCGCGTGTGCCGATTATTCCGGCGTGGGTGACCTCGCCGTGAGGGCGCGGATGGCACGCGCGGTGTTGCGAACATGGTGTGCGGCGCTCGCGCTGGCCGGGTGCCACGCGCCGGGCACGGCCCCGCCCCGCCCCGCCCGCGCCCCGGCACAACTGCCGGTCACCGCCCGCGCGCCGGTCGCGCCCGACGTCTCCGCGGTCCCGCTCGAAGCCGACCCGCCGGCCAAGCGCCCGGCCGAGTACCGCCGGCTCACCGCCGACGAGTGCCGGAAGCTCGCGATCGCCAACGCGCCCTTCGCCGACGACCTCGACCGCCACCCCGAAAACGACTCGCCAAAGCACCCGAAGTTCCACACGCACGCCGAACGGTACGCGGAGGCCAGCCGGCTCGTCCGCGGACACGCGGCCGACGAACTCCGCAACCGCGCCGCGGGCGAGGCCCTACAAGAGTTCTTCAAGCTCGCGGAGGCCGAGGGGCAGTTCGACCTGCTCGCCGCCGCGGACACCGAGCTCCGCGCGCAACTGGCCGAGGCACTGTTGGCCCAGCGGAGCGGGCTGAAGGACCGCGCCGACATCCCCGGCATCCGCCGCCGGCTCCTCGACATCGAGGCGCAGCGGGCGAAGCTCGAAGCCGGGATCGGCGCCCTCAACGCGAGCCTCCGCGCGCGGCTCGGCCTCGCCGGGAACGACCCGCTCCCGCTGTGGCCTGCCGACCCGCTCGCGGTAAAAGCGGGCGACGTGGACATCGAACAGGCGGTCGTCACCGGGTTGGTCTACCGCCCCGACCTCAACGCGCTCCGCGTACTGGCCGACGGAAACGCGGCCGACCTGGCGGACGGCCTGCTCCGCGGCATCCACCCGCTCCTGGGCGTGCTCGCGTCGGACAACCCGGTCGTGGCGCTGCTGGCGCCGGTGCTCGCGCCGTTCACCGGCAAGCCCGAGCGCCGGCGTGCGGAGACGAGCGCCCGGATCGCGGGCGCGCTGGAGGGACGCGAGCGCCAGGCGGAAGCCGAGATCCGCGCCGCGGCCGTAACGCTGCACGGCCACCGCGCCGCGATCGCGGCCCGCGCGCTGGACGTGCGGCACGTGGAGGCCCGGATCGAGGAGCTGCGCACGCGCCAGCGCGCCGGGCTGAACGTGACGGCCGAGCTGGTCACCGCGAAACTCGATCTGCTGAAGGCGAAGGGCGACCTGCTGACCGCGGTCACCGAGTGGCACACCACCAACGTGAAGCTGCGTCAGGCGATGGGGCTTCTCGTGCGGGAGTAGCCTTCAGAGTGGTCCGCTCGCTCCGCGAGCGGTTGCTTCGCGCCCGATGACGCAACGACTTTATCCTGCTGCTTCACCGCGCGTGTCGCACCGCTCGCGGAGCGAGCGGGCCACTCTGAAAACGAACACGACCGGCTTCGTCACGTCATCCGCGGCTGCTTCGCGCCCGATGACGCAACGACTTTAATCCCGCTGCTTCACCGCGCGTGTCGCACCGCTCGCGGAGCGAGCGGACCACTCTGAAAACGAACACGACCGGCTTCGTCACGTCATCCGCGGCTCACTTCTTCTCGACCCACTTCGTTGTCGTCTCGCCGGAGATCGGGCCGGTAAGGATCAGTTCGGTTTTGTTGTCGCCGTCCTTCACCGTCCCGCTCAGGCTGATCTTCCCTTCGATCTTCACCCGTATCACGACGCCCGTCTTGAGCGACTTCCAGGCCGTCTGCTTCAGTTCGATCGCTGCGTCCAGTGTCGGCGCGCCGTCGTCTCTCATCTTCCCCGTGATCTTGCCGGCCGACTCCACGACCGCCACCTTCTCACCGTCGAGTTCCTCGACCCGCACGAACTTCTGGTCGAGCTTCCCCTTGACGTCGACGAGCGCGTTCCCTAACGCCCGGTTGATGCCGACCGCGTCCGCGGTCCACGCGTGCCCGACCTTCACCTTCTCCTTTGGAAAAAGGTCGTCGTCGGTCTCGATCTCGGGGCGGTCGTCGAGTTGCTTCTTCTGTTTCTCGGTCGGCCGGCCGTCCACGATCGCGTGCGTCCACTTCTGACCGTCCCGCGTGCTCGCGATCGTCTCGCGTTCCAGCGCCGACGTCTCCGTGTGCGCCAGTTCCTTGTCGGCGCCGCTCGTCTCGACACGGTCCTTGAGAACCCGCGTCAGGCACTTCGTCACGTCGCGCCCGTTCACCTCCAGCACCGTCACCTCTTCTTCGAGGGTGGCCACGAGGGTGAGTTTGAGTTTCACCGATTCGGCGCCCGCCTTCATGACGGTGTCGGCGTCCCGGACCGTCAGCGTCGTCTTGGCGACAAGTACCTGACCCTTTTGCGGCCCGGGGCCGCGCAGGTCGAACGTGTCGTCACCGGCCGCGCGGCCGAGGGCCAGCGCCGCAACGAGCAGCACACCGACCGCGCACTGGAATCTGAACACGGGCGCCTCCTTCCGGAATGGCTCGCGGGCGGAAGGGTACCCGTTCGCCGCGGCGAGCGGAACCTTACCTGCCGGTCTGCTGCCGAACGGCCGCCAGCGCCACGCGCAACGACTCGAACGCGATCTCGTCGTCGGGCAGGTCCGCGGGGTCGCGCCACTCGATGCCGGCCACCGCGTCCAGCGGCCGCGCCGCCCCCGGATCGACCGCATCGGCCGCGAAGTACAGATCGACGACCGGGTAAACCACGCCGCGGTAGTGATAGAGGTTCGGGTACGACACGACGAACCGGACGCGGTCGACCTCCAGCCCGACCTCCTCGCGCACCTCGCGGCGCATGCCCTCCTCCGCGGACTCGCCGAAGTCGATGAACCCGCCGGGCACGCCGAGCTTGCCCGCGGCCGGTTCCTTGGCGCGGCGGATGGTCAGCACGCAACCGGTCGGGTCGAAAATGAAGCAGGCCGCGGCGACGGTGGGATTGAAGTGGAACGTGAAGCGGCACTCGGCGCACGTGAGCGGCGTCTTCCCGACGTTCTCGGCGGAGCGGGGCGCAGCGCACCGCGGGCAGAAGCGGAACAGTTCGGTCGGACGCATGGCGCGACTCGTGAAGTTACGACAGGCCCAGAATCAGGTCCAGCGCCCAGCACCCGCGGGCGTGTGAGGCGTGAACGTCGCGGCAGTGGGCGAGCACGGCGGCGCTCGTGCAGCCCACGTCTTCGAGCGCGTCCGCGAGGATCGTCATCCGGTTGAAGGCGCGGTCGTCGTAGACGCCGCGGGCCAGCGCCAGCACGTCCAGCGTGCGCCACTCGGGGTCGAAGTCGACCGCCCGGAACGGGGTGCCGAACACGCAGCGCACAACGGCCGCCCGCGCCCGGGCGAACGCGTCCGGGTCGTCGTCGCCCGTCGCCGCCTGTCGCGCGAGGTCGGCGTAACGGCCGCACAGTCGCGCGGCTTCTCGTGCGTCCGGCGCAAGAGACGCTCGCGCCGCCTGCTGTGCGGCCATGTTCGCCGCCCCGACGGACGGGTCGGGGGGCAGCGCCCGATAGGTGGGCAGCGCGTCCGCCGGCATTTCGCCTTCGGCGATGCGCCCGGCTCGTTTCACGCAGGCGCGGGCCAAGGGGTCGTCGCGGTAGAACGGTTTGACGGCCAGGCAGTACGCGACGGCGAGCAGGCGGAGCTTGCGGTCCCGCGCGTCCCCTTCGAGCCCGCAAAGGCCGAGCGTCTCGTCGAGCAACCGTTCGGGGTCGTGCGCCCGCAGCCACGCGCGTTCATCCATCGCCGCGCCCTCAGGAGTTGAGCGGCCTCCCGACCCACGCGACCACATCATCCCTTGTCCAAAATGCAGTCTACCACCCAGCACCCACGGGCGTGCGGCGCGTTTCTGTCACGGCAGTGGTTGAGCACGTCCTCGTCCGCACAACCCGCGTCTTGCAGCGCGTCCGCCAGGATCGGCATCCGGTCGAACGCGCGGTCGTCATAGATGCCACGGGTCAGCGCGAGAACGTCGGAGGTGCGCCACGCAGGATCGAAGACGGCCGGCCGGAACGGATTGCCGAGGATACAGAGGAGACACGGTCGGAAAGCGGCACAATGACGCTGTGCGGCTACTTCTTTCGCAACAGTATCCTCGTTCCGATATCGGCAACCGCTGAGGTGATTGCGGATCAGGCTGCCGATCCGATCACCAGCCAGCACCAAATTGGCTATTGCCCAATCACCTTCATAACCCCAGCCCCGCTCCCGTTGATCCCATAATTCTTCGAGCGTCCGCCGCCCTTCCGCTACTTCTTCTCCCAAGTGGGCGACCGGTTTGGAATCGGCATATTCCGGCTGAGTTTCGAGAAACCGAGCGTACGCCGCCGCGAGCAACCGCAGTTTGCGCACAGACGGATTGCAGGTTCGCTCGACGTAACGGAGCATCAGCCCGGCGTTCAGCGTCAGCCACTCCGCTTCCGTCATCGCCGCGCCCTCACGAGTTCAGCGGCTTCCCGGCCCACGCCATCCGCGCGGCCTCGCCGACCGCCTCGCTCAGCGTCGGGTGGGCGTGCGTGCAGCGGGCGATGTCCTCGGCGCTGCCCTTGAACTCCATGATCGTCACGCACTCGGCGATCAGGTCCGACGCCCGCGGCCCCAGGATGTGGACGCCCAACACCCGGTCCGTCTTCGCGTCCGCGAGCACCTTCACGTACCCGTCTTGCTCGTCCATCGCCTTCGCACGCCCAGTGGCCGAGAACTTGAACTTGCCCACGCGGTACTCGGTGCCCTTCTCCTTCACCTGTTCTTCCGTGAGGCCGACGCTCGACACCTCGGGCCAGATGTAGATGACGCTCGGAATGGCGTCGTAGTTGATGTGCGGCTTCATGCCCGCCAGCGTCTCCGCAAACACCACGCCTTCCTCGCTGGCCTTGTGCGCGAGCATCGGGCCGGCGATCAGGTCGCCGATCGCGTACACACCGGTCACGTTCGTCTGGAAGTGTTGGTTCACCTCCACGCGGCCCGACTTCGCGTCGTATTTCACGCCCGCGTCGTCCAGACCGAGGCCCGCGGTGTACGGCCGGCGCCCGACCGCGACCAACACCCGGTCCCCCTGGAAGCTCAGTTCCTTCCCGTCCTTCGATTGCGCCGTCACGGTCACGTTGTCGCCGCTCACCTTCGCGCCGGTCACTTTTGTATCGACGTGAATCTCAAACCCCTGCTTGGTGAGGAGCTTGTGTACGTCCGACGCGATCTCACCGTCACTGATCGAGAGAATGCGCGGCAAAAACTCTAGCACCGTGACTTTCGAGCCGAGGCGCTTCCACACGGAACCGAGTTCCAGACCGATATAACCGCCGCCGACGACGATGAGGTGCTTCGGCACCGGGTTGAAGTTGAGCGCCTCGGTCGAACTGACGATGTGCTTCCCGTCGAACTTCATGAACGGCAGTTCGGCGCTCTCGCTGCCGGTCGCGAGCAGCACGCTCTTCGCTTCGAGCGTGCTCTTCGCGCCGCCCGCGGCCGTCACCTCGACCTTGTTACCCTTCAGCAGCTTCGCGGAGCCGAACACCGGAGTAACGCCGTACTTCTTGAAGAGGTACGCGACGCCGCCGGTGAGTTCGCTCACCACCTTGTCTTTCCGCTTCAGCATCGTGTCGAGGTCGAGCGCCACGCTGCCCACCTTGACGCCGTGCCGCGCCAGCTTGTGCGTCGTGGTCTCGTACATCTCGGACGAGTCGAGCAGCGCCTTCGACGGGATGCACCCGACGTTGAGGCACGTGCCGCCGAGCGCCTTGTTCTCGCGCTTCTCGACGCACGCCGTCTTGAGGCCGAGTTGCGCGGCGCGGATGGCCGCGGTGTACCCGCCCGGCCCGCCGCCGATCACAATCAGGTCGTACTGGTCAGCCATTCGATTAGCTCCACAAGAGCTAACCACAGAGACACAGAGACACAGAGAAGGCGGGAGAAGAGTATTTCAAACGATCTCAACTCTTGCCTTCTCTGTGTCTCTGTGTCTCTGTGGTTAGTCCTCTTCAAATCTCCAACAACATCCGCTCCGGGTTCTCCACACATTCCTTGATGCGCACCAGGAACTGAACGGCCTCGCGGCCGTCGATGAGCCGGTGGTCGTAGCTGAGCGCGAGGTACATCATCGGCCGGATCACGATCTGGTCGTTCACCACGACCGGCCGCTTCTGAATCGAGTGCATCCCGAGGATCGCGACCTGCGGCGGGTTGAGGATCGGGGTGCTCATCATCGAGCCGAAGATGCCGCCGTTGGTGATGGTGAACGTGCCGCCCTCCAGGTCCGCCACCGTCACCTTGCCGTCGCGGGCCTTTTTCGCGACCGCCGTGATCTCCTTTTCGATCTCGGCGAACCCCAGGCGGTCGGCGCCGCGGATCACCGGCACCATGAGCCCCTTTTCCGTGCTGACCGCCACGCCGATGTCGTAGAAGTGCTGGTGGATGATGTCGCCGCCGTCGATCCGGGCGTTCACCAGCGGGAACGCCTTGAGCGCCTCGATCGCCGCCTTCACGAACACCGACATGAAGCCGAGCTTCACGCCGTGCTTCTTCTCGAACTTGTCGTTGTACTTCGCGCGCAGCTCCTGGATCGCCGTCATGTCGGCTTCGTTGAACGTCGTGAGCGTCGCGGTGGTGTTCTGACTTTCGAGCAGCCGCGCCGCGATCCGTTTGCGGATCTGCGACATCGGCTCGCGGGTGGTGCGCGGGCCGGCCGGGACCGGTTGCGGGACGGGCTTCGGTGCGCCGTTGCCGCTCGGGGCGAGCGCGGGGGCCGGCTTCGCCTCCGCCGGTTTGGGTTGCGCCGCCGCGACGGCGTCTTCCTTCGTGACGCGGCCGTCGCGGCCGGTGCCCTTCACGTCTTCCGCGCGCACCCCGGCCTCCGCGAGCACCCGCGCCGCGGCCGGCGACGCGACCCCCGATGACTTCGGCGCCTCGCGCTCGGCCGGCGCCGGGGCCGCGCCCGACGGCTTCGGCGGGGCCACGCGGACGGTCGCTTCGGTGTCGATCTCGGCGACGACCGCGCCGATCGCGACCGTTGCGCCCTCCTTCACGATGTGCTTGAGCACCCCCTCGGCCGGCGCCACCACCTCCTGCGCCGCCTTGTCCGTCCCCATCTCGAACAGCGGTTCGTCGGCCTTCACGAACGACCCGTCCGGCTTGAACCACCGGTTCAGTGTCGCCTCGGTGATCGACTCCCCGGCCTTCGGCACCGTCACCTGCTCGACCGGCATGACTGCCCCTTGTTATGCAAAACCCACGGACGCGATCCGTGGGCCTGGTGCTGTTGCGCGGACCGCTGCGGCTACGCCGACGGCTCGCCGGCCTTCGCCTTCGTGATTGCCGTCTTGTCCAGTTCGCCGTGTGCGGCGCCGTTACCGTTGATCTCTGGCGTGCTCACCCAGCCGAACCGCCCCGGCCCCACCGGCCCAGACGGCGTCGGGGCGAATGCGCCCTCCACGAGCAACTTCTGCTCCTTCTCGTGGACGTGGTGCGAACCGGTGGCCGGGCTGGCGCTGGCGTCGCGGCCGACGTATTCGAAGGGGAAGTTCATCGCACGCAACCGCGGCTCGACGAACGTCCAGCCGCCCATGTTCTGCGACTCCTCCTGCACCCACACCCACTCGCGGGCACGGCGGTAACGGCCCAGCGCCGCGGCCAACTGCGCCTCCGGCCACGGGTAGAGCTGTTCGAGCCGCAGGATCGCCACCGCCTGCGTGCCGAGTTCCTCGCGCTTTTTCGCGAGGTCGTAGTACACCTTGCCCGAACAGACCAGCACCCGCGTCACCTGATCGGGGTTCGTCTGCTTGGAGGGGGAGCCCGACGGGGGTTCTCCCTGCAACCCCCTCCTGTCGTCGTCCAACACCTCGCGGAAGCTCCCGGTGGCGAACTCGCTCACCGGCGACACCGCGGCCGGCAGTCGGAGGAGGCTCTTGGGCGTCATCACCACGAGCGGCTTGCGGAACTTCCGCTTCACCTGACGCCGCAGGAGGTGGAAGTACTGCGCCGGGGTCGTCGGGTACGCGACCTGGATGTTGTCCTCGGCGCACATCTGTAGGAACCGTTCGAGCCGCGCGGAGGAGTGCTCCGGCCCCTGCCCCTCGTAGGCGTGCGGCAGCAGCAGCACGAGCCCGCTGGAGCGGTTCCACTTCGACTCGCACGACGTGAGGAACTGGTCGATGATGACCTGCGCCCCGTTGGCGAAATCGCCGAACTGCGCCTCCCACATGACGAGCGAGTCCGGCGAGTCGAGCGAGTAGCCGAACTCGAAGCCCATCACCGCGGCCTCCGACAGCGAGCTGTCGTAGACGTCGAACGCGGCCTGGTTCGGGTCGAGGTGCTGCAGCGGGTAGTGGTCGGCGCCGGTCTCGTAATCCACCACGACCGCGTGCCGCTGCGTGAACGTCCCGCGGCGGCTGTCCTGGCCGCTGAGCCGGACCGGCGTGCCCTCCAGCACGAGGGACCCGAACGCCAGCGCCTCGCCGGTGCCCCAGTCGACCGTCGCGCGCTTCTTGACGTTCTCCGACCGCGCCAGGAGCGTCTTGAGCAGGTTCGGGTGAACGGTGAAGCCCTGCGGGAACGTGCCGAGCGCGTCCGCGATGCGGTCGAGCGTCCGCTCCGAGATGCCGGTCGGCACCGCGTCGTGGGCGTAGCGGTTGGTGAAGACCTTCCACACCCCGGAGAAGCCCTCCATCCCGCGCTTCTTGCTCTCGCCCTTCTTCACCATCTCCTTGACCTGCTTGTGCGCCGTCTCCAGCTCCTTGCGGTACTCGGCCGCGATGGTCTCGGCGTCGCGGAGGGCCTCGGCGAGCTTCTCGTCGAACTCGCGGCCGAGGTCGGCGGTCACGGCGGCCGCGACCCCGGACTCCTCGGGCTGGCCCGCGAGGTGCTGCGCGTACACGGCCGAGATCGGGGGCTTCTTGCTAATCACCTTCGCCTGCAACGGCTGGGTGTAGCCCGGGTTGTCGCCCTCGTTGTGCCCCCAGCGGCGGTAGCACACCATGTCGATCACGACGTCGCGCTTGAACTGCTGCCGGAACTCCAGCGCCAGTTCGGCCATCGCAACGCACGCCTCGGGGTCCTCCGCGTTGACGTGGAAGATCGGCGCCTGCACGAACTTCGCGATGTCGGTGCAGTACTGCGTGCTGCGGCTGTCGCGGGGGTTGGTCGTGAACCCGATCTGGTTGTTGACGACGACGTGGATCGTGCCGCCGGTGCGGTACCCGGCCAGGTTCATCAGATTGAACGTCTCCATGATGACGCCCTGCCCCGCGAACGCCGCGTCGCCGTGAACGAGTACCGGCACGCCGGTCGTGCGCTCCTTGTCGCCGTGCTTGCGCTGTTTGGCGCGCACGCGGCCCTCCACCACCGGGTTGACGATTTCGAGGTGGCTGGGGTTGGGCGCGACCGACAGGTGGACCTTGCCGCCGGTGGCGGTCGGGACGTCGCCAGAGAAGCCCAGGTGGTACTTCACGTCGCCGTCGCCGTCGTGGCTCGACAGCGGGAGGTAGTTGTCCTCGAACTCGTTGAAGATCTCGGCGAACGGCTTGTGCAGGGTGTTGGCGAGCACGTTCAGCCGGCCGCGGTGGGCCATCCCGATCACGATCTCCTTCACGCCGAGGGCCGGCCCCTTCTCGGTGATCGCGTCGAGGATCGGGATGAGCGTCTCGCCCCCTTCGAGGGAGAACCGCTTCTGCCCGACGTACTTGGTGTGCAGGAACTTCTCGAACAGCTCGGCCTGGTGGAGCGTGATGAGGATGCGGTACTTCTGCCGGAGTTTCAGGTTGGTCCGGTTGCGGTGGGTCTCGATGCGCTCGGCGAGCCACCGGCGCACGTCGAGCGAGTCGATGTGCATGAACTCGACGCCGACGGTGCGGCAGTACGTCTCTTCGAGCAGCTCGACGAGGTCGCGGAGGACGACGGGGCCGTCGAGGCCGAAGACCATGCTGCCGTCGACGGTGCGGTCGAGGTCGCTCTCGGCGAGGCCGAAGTTTTCGAGCCGGAGGAGCGGGCTGGGGGGCGGCGGCTCGGGCGAGAGCGGGTCGGTGTGGGCCTGGAGGTGTCCGGCCTGACGGTACCAGAACACGAGCCGCACGACCCCGGTCTGAACGCGCACGTCCGAGGGGACGCTCAGTGCGCCGGCCGGGGCGCTGGGGGCGGCGCCGGGGAGCCGCCCGGCGAACCGCATGCCCGCGAAAAAGCCCTGCCAGGTGGGTTCGACGGAGTTCGGGTCTTGCTGCCACCGGTGGAACTGCTCGTCCACGTAATCCGCGTTCTCGCTGAACATGCAGTTGGCTCCGGGTGGCGCGGCGGGCCGGGCGGGAGGCGGGAGAGGTTTAGTTACTGATAGCATCACCCGCGCGCGGGACAAGCCGAACGGCTTTCGGCGCCTGTCCTATTCTACGCGAGCGCTTACTGCAACCCGAAGAGTGCGGCCCGCTCGTCGGCAGAATTGTGCTCCGCGAGCGCGCGACGGACGCGCAACCGCAGATCGCACAAGAAATCCCCGGCCACGACCCACACCGCCGGTCCCGCCGACGCCGGAACGGCGTCCACCTCGGCGTCCAGCGCCGCCTTCTCCGCCGCACCGAGGTGCCACCACGACGGGATCCAATACGGCAACGAGGGCGAGCAGTGAGGAGAGATGAGTTCGACGAGCCGCGAGAACGAGCCGTCGGGAAGTGGGGAGAGCAGGAACATGCGGGTGGCGTTCGGGTCGCCCCGCATCGGCCGTTCGTCGATGAAGTCGTACCGGTAGCTCCGCCCGCTCACGACTTCGAGCACGCCGGCCAGCGCTCCGTCATAAAAGTCGAACGCGATCAATCGGGCAACCGGATCGGGTCTATCGCCGCCTTCGGTAAAGTCGCCGCGGTCGGGAGGGGCCATGCGCCACCTTATCGCACGGGCCTCGGCGCTACAACGCCGGGGGCGAGCGCGAAACCCCTGGAATCGGTTTCGCGCTCGCCCGGCCGCGACCGGCACGTCGACCGGTTTCTTCGAGTCGCCGGCCGCCGCGCTTCACTTCTTCTTCGGCTCGTCCTTCTTCGGTTCGGCGTCGGGCGGCAGCGCGGCCTTCAACAGCGTGCCGTTCGTGCCGTTGTACACGCGGACCACACCGTCCTCACAGCCGCTCGCCACCACGGTGCCGTCCGGGCTCGCGCTCACCGCGTACACGAAGTCCGCCGCGCCCGGGAACGACCGCACGTTGCCCCCGTTGTCCGCGTTCCACATCCGCACGCTCGCGTCGCCACTACCCGTCACGAACTGCGGCGTCTTGCCCACGAACACCAGTGACGTCACCTGCTTCTGGTGACCCTGCATGTCGCGGATCTTCTCGCCCTTCTCGTAGTCCCACACCTTCACGAAGTTGTCCGCCCCGCACGACGCCAGCTTCTTCCCGTCCGGCGTCCAGCCCACGCCCATCACGTGGTGCGTGTGGCCCTCGAACGACTTCACCAGCTTCGGCGCCTGGCCCGCCGCGGCCGGCAGCTCCCACACCTTCACGAACTTGTCCGCGCCGCAGGTGGCCAGCAGCTTGCCGTCCGGGCTGAACGCGGCCCCGAACACCGTGTCCGAGTGGCCCGCGACCACCTCCGCGAACAGCTTGCCCGATTCCGTATCGAAGATCTTGATCTCGCCGTCCTCGGTGGGCACGCCGCCGCCGGTCACGAATTTCTTCCCGTCGGCCGAGAAGGCGATCGTACAGACGCGGTCGGCGAAGCCGTCGATGCGCTTCGTGGGCTCGGCCTTCTCCACGTTCCAGACGGTCAGTTCGCCGTAGCTGCCGGTGAGGAGCAGCTTGCCGTCCGGGGAGAACGCCATCGACTCGACGAGCGAGATGTGGGCGGCCTTCGCGGCCTTCCCGTCCGGCGTCTTGAGCTTCTCGTCGAACAGTGACTTCGAGTACGTCCACTCCTGCTTGTCCTTGTCGCCCTTCTTCTCGGCCGGGATCGTCTTCAGTTGGAACAGGTGAACCTGGTTCCCGCGGCTGGCCGCGACGAGCTTCCCGTCCGGCGCCACCGCCACCGCCCGCACCGGCTTGACGAGCGCCGGCGGCAAATTCACGACGATCTTCTCCTTCACCTTCATCTTGTCGGGCGCCTTGGCGCCTTGGTCGATCCACTCCTTGAGGAGCGAGACCTCCTTCGAGTTGAGCGGTTCCTCGGTCTTGGGCGGCATCATGGGCTTCTTCTGCCGCGAGCAGAACAGGAACAGGTTGCTCTCGCCCGACTTGCCCGGCACGACCGCCGCACCGCGCTTCCCGCCTTTGAGCACCTTGTCGTGCGTGCCCATGTCGTACTTCCCCTCCGTCACGCTGCCGGAGTGGCACACGAAGCACTTGTTCTCGAAGATCGGAAGGACGTCCTTGTTGTAATCGACCGCGTCCTTGAGCTTCAGGTCGACGGTCGGGATCGGCGGGAACTCTTCCTTCTTCTCTTCCTTCTTCTCCTGGGCGTAGCTCGACGCGACGAGCACGCAAAGGGCGAAGGCGGCGATTCGGCGCATGGGGGGTTCCTGTATTTGGTGTTTGGTATTTGGTGTTTCGGCAGAGCCGTTGTTTTGTCGTGGGGCAGGCCCGGCGGCCCGCCCCACGTCACTTCTTCTTCGGCTCCTCGGCCTTCTTCTTCGGCTCCTCGACGACCGTAAAGGTCACCTTCGCCTCGTGGGTGATCGTGTACTTGCCGGCGTAGAGGGCCGTGGCAGTGATGGTCGCGTTCGACACCGCGCCGGGTTTCGTGCCGGACGCGGCCTTCAGCACCAGTTTCGCCTCGTCCTTGCCCGCGGGGATCGTCACCTCGTCCGCGGTGACGCCGACGGCGCCCTTCGGCAACTCGAACTTCAGCTTGATCTCCCCCGCGTAGTCGAACTGGCGATCGACCTTCACCACCAGTTCGCCGGGGGTGCCGACCTTCAGGCTGTTACCCGCCAGCGCGCCGGGCGTCAGCTTCACAACCGAGTTCGGTATGACCAGAACGGGAATCGGGGTGCTGAACGCCTCCGCGGGGACGTTCGGCCCCTTCTGTTTCGCCATCGGGTCCTTCGTGAACGGCACCTGCGCCACGCCGCGGAGGACGAGCGTGTACGGGCCGGTAACCGCGTTGCTCTTCGCGTCGACGGTCACCGGCACTTCGGGCTTGTCCTTCGTGGGCTGCGCGGCGAACTGCGCCGTGACGGGCTGGTTCTGCGGCTGCTGCAAGAGCGGTTCGGCGGTGAGCGCGACGTTCGGCTTGTCCGCGGCCGTCCACTCGACCTTCACGGGCACGGTCGCCTTCTCGCCCTGTTTGAGCACGATGAGCGGACCGTTGACCTTCTCGTCCTTGCCCATCGCGGACTTGACGGTCGCGTTCGGGACGTCCGCGGTGATCGAGAAGGGTGCCTTTTCGGGCCGAACCGCGATCACCAGCGACCGATCGAGCCGCGCAACGACCGTGATGTTCTGATCGGGCTGCGGCGTGCCCCACGTCACCGAGGCCGGGCGCCCCGGCCGCACGAGCGTCTTGCCGGCGGCGTCCGTACCGGTGATCTTCACCGCGAACGGGGCCGTGACCGCGGCCGCGTTCGGCGCGACCTTCAGCACGAGCGTCCCCCACCGCGCGGCGGGACCGATCGTCAGCGGCTGTGCGGTCACGCCCGCGGGCAGGCCCTCGGCCGTGACCGCCAGCGAGCCGGCGTAGCCGTCGATCCGGTGTGCGAACACGTAATACGCCTGCGTCCCGCCTTGCCATGCCGCCGAACCGGTCTGGAAGTAGCGGCTGTACGGCATCACAACTGCCCGGAAGTCCGGCAGCGGCGAGCCGATTCGCAGGCGGTAAGCCGCGGTCGGGCCGGAGAGGTAGCCCGACTCGCGGCAGCCGACCACGACGTAATACTTGCCGTCCTCCGGCGCGGTGAACTGGTACGGGCCGGGGTCGGTGGTCCGCGTCGAGAACCCGAACGGGTGCAGGGTGTCGTTGTCGTCGTCCTGCTCGCCGGAGAGGTCGCGCTTGGTGTCCTTGCCGTCGCGGATCGAGAAGAAGAAGTCGCCGTTGGCCCCGACGCGATCGGCCGCAAGGTCAATGGTGAATTTCTCGCCCTTCTTGGCACTGAACGCGATCCAGTCGCGCTCGCCGCGCTTCGCCAGGAACCCGGCCACCTCACCCGGACCGCTCAGCACCTCCGCGGTCTCGGGCGTACCGGCCGCCTTCGTCTTGATGGTCAGCTTGTCGCGCGCGAGGTAGA
Organism: Planctomycetota bacterium; assembly: GCA_017306025.1. Lineage (GTDB taxonomy): Bacteria > Planctomycetota > Planctomycetia > Gemmatales > Gemmataceae > Gemmata. The sequence continues at coordinate 5,875 of JAFKJJ010000562.1, read as the reverse complement.
TCACGAAGGGGTTCGACGTGCCCCCCGGCCCCTTCAGCGTGTACGTGAACCCGTCCTGAAGCGCGTTGATCGGGTCGACCCGGGTCAGGCTAGTGAGCTTCGTCACGGCATCGGCCGGGGGCGTCACGCTGACGGTGATCTTCTCCAGCGGCCGCCCCTCGGACGTGAAGCCGTCGGCCGGTTGCCCGCCCGGCAGGTTGCGGCCGTAGACGGTCACCGGCGTGGCCTTGCCCGCTTCCACGACCGGCGGGAACACGGCGTCGATCCACGGGGCGGCGGAGACGCTCAACCGGTAGAAGTAATCCGGTCCGCCCGCGGTATAGGTGAACTGACACACGCGAACGAGATAATCGCCGTCGACGGGGAGAACGACATCGGCCAGCGCGTCGTTGTCGCGCGCGTTGCGGTTGGCCGTGAGCTTCCGCCCGTCCGCGGCGAACACCTCCAGCAGCGGCGCGGCCTTGCTGTCGATCGACGACGCGAGGCACGAGACGACGACCCGCTGGCCCTTCTTGCCCGTGAACGACACGTAATCGACGTCGGTCGCGTTCGCGATGACGCCGCTCACGGCGGTGCCGAGTTCGACCTTCTGCGCCTCCGCGACGTCGTTGTTCGGCTCCTTCTCGGCCACCTCGATCTGATCGCTCACCGCGAACGCCCGCGGGTTGCTCGCGCCCCACTTCCCGACGAACCGCAGGTCATAAAGGCCGGGCGGAACGTCGCCGGTGGCGGTCACCTTGAACTTGTGCGGGCCGGCCGGGTTCGCCTTCGGCGCCGGGACCGTCTTCTTCGGGTCCTTCGGGTCCGGCATGTCCTTCGGGGGGCTGATGTATTCGCCCTTCAAGCCCGGGTGGGAGAACAGCAACTTCTCCGGCTCTTCGAGATCGGTCCCCGTCACGGTGATTTCGACGGTGGTGCCGGCCTTCACTCCCATGGGGAACGTGTGCTGCACGCGCGCCGACGGCAGGCCGGGCGGCGGCTGCGCGGCGGCGGTGCCACACGCGGCCAAAAGCACGAGGCCGAACACGAGCCGGCGCATGGGGAGGTCTCCGGAGGGTGTGCTGGCGGGGGTGCGAGGCACTCTGTTTGGGTCGGACGCGCGACGGTAACGCGCACTCAGGCGGGTTGAATTCTAATGGTAAACCGTGCGCCGGGGCGGGTCAAGCGAATCGTTGAGAGCGGCGCGGACACCGGTTATCATCCGGGGCACGCTCTCTCACCGGAGGAACCGCCGTGTCCGCAATTCGCTCCCTGTGCGCGGCCGTCGCGGTGCTCGCGATCACAGGCCTCGTGACCGCCAAGTTCGGACAGGTCGAAATCGAGAAGGTGCCCGTCGAGCGCCTCACGAAGAACATGGAAGAGGCGATCAAGAAGAACCCGAAGGACGCGAACGCGGTGCTGAACCTCGCGCAGCTCCACGCGATGGCGTACGCGCTCCGCTCCGAAGAGGTGCCCGTCCGCAAGCTGATGCCCGAGGTGATCTGGTTCGGCTACACGCCGGCGGTCGTCCCGTTCAACAAGGTGGTCAAGACGGACGACAAGGACCGGTTGAAGGCCGCGAAGGAGCACCTCGACACGGCGCTCAAACTCTACGAGGAGGCGACGAAGCTCGCCCCGGACGACCTGCGGGCGCGGCTCGGCTACGGCTGGCTGTTGATCGAAGCCGACAAGAAGGCGGAAGCAATTCCGGTACTCCGGAAGGTGGCCGAGGAGGGCTGGAAGCAGGATCAGAACCTGAAGCGTCTCGGGGTCGGAGCACGCGCCTTCACCCCCGAAACCGCAGAATACCTGATCCCGCTGCTCGACAAGGAAAAGGACAAGGAGGAGATCGCCACGCTCAACGAGCGCGTCGCGCAACTGAAGAAGTTGCCCCGGGCGGTCACCCCGATCGCGATCCCACTGAAAGACGGGCTGGCCGCGACCGACCTCGAAGACCGCTCCGCGAGCGTGGCGTTCGACGCCGACGGCAGCGGCCTCCGGCAGAAGTGGACGTGGATCACGCCGAACGCCGCCTGGCTCGTTCACGACCCGAAGCGGACGGGCAAGATCGACTCGGCGCTCCAGATGTTCGGCGGCGTCACGTTCTGGCTGTTCTGGGAGACCGGCTACGACGCGCTGGCCGCGCTCGACGACGACGGCGACGGCCGACTGAGCGGCGCCGAACTGGGCGGCCTCGCGCTGTGGCACGACGCCAACGGCAACGGGGTGTGCGACGCGGGCGAGGTCAGGCCGCTGTCCGAATACGGAATCGTCGCGCTGTCGTGCCGGTCCGAGCGCGACGCGAGCCACCCGGACCAAATTGCGTATTCGAAGACGGGCGTGACGTTTCGTGACAGCCGCACGCGGCCGACGTTCGACCTCGTACTGCACAACGCGAAGAGGTAACCGCCCGGTCCCCACGCGCCCGACCCGCTCTTCGGCGGCCCGTGGGGTCTCGGCGCGGGTCAACAGAACCGTTGCCCGGCCCGGTCGGCCAAGACGGATCGGGGCAGTTCCCGCTGAGCCGGTTGGGACGTTCGGGCGACGGCCGATCTGAGGTCGGCCGGGGCGTTGATCGGGTGCCAACGCCTCCCGGGCATTTTTCTTGGCGGGCCACACGCCCGGATTCGGTTTAGCCCGTTGGCGGGCCGCTTCTCGCGTTCCGTCAGTCGCCCGAACGTGGACCTTGCTGCGGAGGTTCGTAACGTGGGCGTTCGGTTCTCAATCGACCGGCGCGAGCGGCTGGTGAGCTACGTGGTCGAGGGCGGCGCGACTCAGACCGAGGCGCACGCCTTCTTCGACGCGGTGCTCGCGGCCCCCGACTACCGGTGCGGGTTCGACTTCCTCGGTGACCGCCGCGGAGCGGGGGCCGAGTCCGACCCGAGTTACGTGTACGCGGTGGCGGCCGAGGTGCTGGCTCACGCCGCGGTACTCGGCCCGTGCCGGTGGGCCGTGGTCGTGGCCGACGACGACGCGCACCGTCGGGCGCTGACCTGGGCGGCACTGGCGGCCCCATCCGGTGTCGAGATCCGCCCGTTCCGTACGGCGGACGAGGCCGCGGGGTGGCTCGGGCTGCCCGGCGGGTACGCCCCGGCCGCCCGGCACGTGGCGCCCCCGCTCCCGGTCCCTGTGGTGCCCCCCGCCGTGGCCGGGGTCACGCACGACGGCCAGGGCGTCACACGCGCGGAAGAACACCTCGCGCTCGTGGCGTGTTCGGCCGGTTCAGAAGCGGTGCGGTGACAACCCGCGGGCCGTTACCACGCCGCGGCCCGTTCTCACTTCACTTCAACCAGCGCCCCGCCGTTTCGTGCCGAGGCGAGGCACGCGTCGAGTACCACCTGCGTTTTCAGCGCGACGTCGGGCCACACCGGGTCGGGTCGGCCGCCCAGCGCCAAGGCGCTGAACGTGCGGATCATGTTCGTTTCCTGCGCGTCCGGGGCGCCGTCGCTGTACTCGGTCACCGCGTGGCGCTTCGGGTGACTCTCCCAGTGGTAGCTCGTCCCCTTCACGTTGAACACCGGGCGGTCCGCGACGAACTCCGACTCGCACCCGTAGTACGGCAGCACGAAGTCGCGCACCGCGACGCTCCCCTTCGTACCGCTGACGTGCGCCCACTGCTGCAACTCCGTGTTGAACGAGCAGTAGAACGACGCGGACACGCCGTTGGGCCAGAACAACTCGCCGGAGAACTCCAGCGGCACCGTCGCGCCACCGCCGCCGTGCTCGGTCAGCAGCCGGCCGCTCACCTTCGTCGGCAGCGCGTACTTCATCACGAACAGCGAGAAGCGGATGTTGTACCAGCCGAGATCGCCCAGCGCGCCGAGCGGTTCGAGGGCGCTGCTCACGCGGATGTTGCCCTTCAGGAAGTCGTCGCCGGCCGCGAAGCTGAACTGCGTGGCGATCCGCCGGAGCTGCCCCACCGTTTCGCCGTCGTCGATCACGCTCCGCAGGAGCGGCAGGCGCTTGCCGTGCATGAACATGACGCCGTCCATGAACTGCACGCCCTTCGCCCGGCACGCGTCGATCATCGTCCGCAGGTCGCCCGCGTTAGAGGCGCACGGCTTCTCACACAGCACGTGCTTGCCGGCGTTCGCGGCCTTCACGACCCACTCGCGGCGCACGCCGGTCGGGAGCGGGATGTACACCGCATCCACGTCGGGCCGCTTCAGGAGGTCGTCGTAGTTGCACGCGGCGGGCGCGGCGGGGAAGGGGCACTCGGCCTGGCACCCGTCGATCCACTCCTTCGCGCGCGAAGGCTCGCGGCTGGCCACGGCGGTGAGGGTCGCGTTCTCGGCGAGCCGGATCGCCTTCCAGTTCTTCCGCGCGATGTTGGCGGCCCCGAGGATTCCCCACCGGCAGACGGTTGATGCCATTTCAGAAGCTCCGAGTTATCATTCGGCGTGTCGTGGGGCGGGCCGCCCGGCCTGCCGAAGCGATGGCAGGCCCGGCGGCCCGCCCCACAAGAGATCGGGTTACGCGCGGCCACGCACCGCGGCCACCCGGAGCCACTCGGAGGAGCCATGAGCGACGCGAAACGGTTCCTGGCGGAACACAACGATCTGTCGCGCCGGTTCTTCCTCCGCGCCGGCGCGGCGCTGGCGGCGGGTTCGGCAGTTGCGGCGGACGCGCGGGCGGCCGAGTTGCCGGCGGAACTCGCGCCGGTGCTGGAGAAGCTCGAAAGTTACTTCACGCCGCAGGGGAAGTTCGGCGACGTGTCGCGCGGCAAGCCGATCCCGCACGCGCTCCCGCTCGAAAAGAAGAAAGAGGTCGGTCTCACACGCGAGACGTGGAAGCTCGAAATCGTCTCCGACCCCGAGAACCCCGCGGCACTCGGCAAGCAGTTCACGAAAAAAGACAACACCGCGCTCGACTTCGACGCGCTTCTGAAGCTCGGCGAGAAGCACGCGGTGCGGTTCGCGAAGGTGATGACCTGCCTCAACATCGGATGCCCGCTCGGAATGGGCGTCTGGGAAGGTGTACCGCTCCGCACGCTCGTGTGGCTCACACAGCCGAAAGAAAACCTGCGCCGCGTGCATTATTACGGCTACCACAATGACGACCCGAAGCAGCAGTTCCGCAGTTCACTGCCCGTCGGGCGCGTCCTCGAAGACTACGACGACCTGCCGCCGGTCATCGCGTGCTACAAGCTGAACGGCGAATGGCTGACGCCCGAGCGCGGCGCGCCGGTCCGGATCGTCGTGCCCGAGCACTACGGCTACAAGTCGGTGAAGTGGCTCACGCACATCGTGCTCAGCAACCTGTACCACGCGAACGACACCTACGGGACGCAGAACAACGACGTCGACAGCCCGATGAAGACGTTCGCCGCGACGCTGCACGTCCCCAACGGGGCGAAGGCCGATGCGCCGCTTCCCGTGACCGGTTACGCGCAGGTGGGCATATCGGGGCTGTCGAAGGTGCAGGTGTGGGTGAGCCCGGCGGGGAAGGGGTGGGCCGCGGACGATCCGCACTTCACTACCGCGCCGTGGACCGATGCCACCATTCTGCAACCGCCGACAGGAGGGGGGGCAAGGGGGGAACCCGCAGGGGGCTCCCCCCACTCGAAGTGGGGCGGCGACCTTCCCGACGGTGCGGTTCCGAAAGACACGGCGGGTTTCGATGCGGCCGGCCGGCCGAAGGCGTGGCCGATGCGTCTGGCGAAGGCGCACTGGGCGGCGCTGTTGCCCGGCTTGCCCGCAGGGGAATACACGCTCCGCTGCCGCACCATCGACGCGAAGGGGCAGGCCCAGCCGATGCCCCGGCCGTTCAAGAAGTCCGGCCGGTGCGACATCGAGGCCGTGAAGTTTACCGTGGTGGGCTGATGGTTTTCAGAGTGGTCCGCTCGCTCCGCGAGCGGTGCGATACGCGCCAAGTACCGCTGACAAGTCTCCTTTAC
>JAFKJJ010000195.1 GCA_017306025.1 Planctomycetota bacterium | reverse complement strand
CCGGCGAAGTGGTCCTGGGCGAAATGTGTGCGGGATTGAAGTGGCCAATCCACGGCAACTCTCCGGGAACGAATCCGACGGGACTCCTTACAACCAAAGACATTAACAACTCCCTAACCACTCGCAAAGATGTGGGGGATCTTGAGCTGACCGGGCGCGGCCCCCGTGACCGGAGCCGACCTTCCTTCCCACTGAACCCTCCCCGTCCGCCGCCCCTCCTTTCACGGGAACGGAGGGGACCGTGCATGCCGTCGGCCGATCTCGTCGCACTGCGGTGTAAGTGCCAACCGCCGAAGTCGGTGCTCGTCCGCACCGACGATCCGCGGCTCCGCGCGAATTCTCGCTGCCCGAGTTGCCGCAAGTACTACGCGATCGACTCCGACGACGCGCCCGACTCCGCGTGGTGGGCTGCCTGCACGGACGCGGCGCGAATGGCCAACGCCCTCGCGCTCCTGGGCACCGCGGTGTCGGCGCGGAAGCTGAGGCTCGGCGCGTGCTACGTGTGCCGCACCGAGTTCGACTGGTGCCGCAACCCGCGGTTCCTCGACGCGGTCGCGGCCGGCGAGGCGTTCGCCGACGGCGAGATCGGCGAACGCGAGCGCGACGCGGCGTACCGGTGGCTGCTCGGCCAATCGGCGCGGGTGGACCCCGCCTGCGACTGGTACTCCGCCGGGCTGCGGTGCGTGCTGCCCGAAGGCGGTTCGGCGCGCGGGCGCGTGCGGGCCGTCGAGCTGCCCGCGGACTGGTTCCGCGAGGCGTTCGGCGATCCGTTTTCTCCGGTGAAGTTCAACCCGGAGTGGCGCACCGATACGGCCGTGATGCTCGCCCGCTCGATCGTCACGCGCCGCACGTTCGACCTGATGCCGGTGCTGTCGGACGCGCTCATGGACGCCGGGTGCGAGGACGGCCGCGTGATCGGGCACTGCCGGTCGTCGCGCCCACACGCCCGCGGGTGCTGGGTTCTTGATGCGATCCTCGAGAAGGCGTGAGCGGCCGCGTCGGGCCACGACTTCCGTGCGCTTTTTGAACAGCGCCGGTGCGATCGTGCGGCTATACTGAACGAACCGACCTCACGACCCGACCGCATGCACACCCGCCGCGCCGCAGTCCTTCCGTTGTTTCTGCTCCTCGTCGCCCCTTCCGGAAAGCCGGCCGCGGCGCCCCCGGCCGCTCCGGCGACCTTCGCGGACGTGCGCGCGTTCGCCGACGCGTACTGCGCCCGGTGCCACGGCGAGAAGGCGCAGAAGGGCGGGCTCAACCTCGCGCCCTTCGCCGACGAAAAGGCCGTCCTCAAGCAGCGGAAGGCGTGGCGCGGCGTCGCGGAGCAACTCGCATCGGGTGAGATGCCGCCGGAGGGTGCGAAACAGCCCACAAAGGACGAACGCGACCGCATCGTGAAGTGGATCACGGTGACGCTGGACGCCGCGGACGCGCGCGACCGCGAGCGGCCCGACCCCGGGCGGCCGGTCGTGCGCCGACTCACCCCGAACGAGTACAACCGCACCGTCCGCGACCTGCTCGGCGTGGACAGCGACATCGCGGGCGCGGTCGGGATGCCCGACGACACGGTGAGCGAGTCGTTCGACAACCTCGCCGCGGCGCTCAACATCTCCGACGCGCTCACCGAGAAGTACTTCGCCGCGGCCGACCTCATTATCGAGCGGCTGTACGCGTTCCCCGCGAAGGGACCGAAGCCGAAGCCCGGCGCCCTTCCGCCCCTGCTGGAGAAGCTCGCGAAGCCGGGGGACGCGAAGGGAACCGTCGCGAACCTCGCGCGCCGTGCGTACCGTCGGCCCGTCGCGGCGAAAGAGGTCGAGCGGCTGCTCACGCTGTTCGACAGAGCGACGAGGGACGGCGCGCCGTTCGTCGACGCGCTGAAGCCCGTGTTCAAGGCGGTGCTGGTGTCGCCGAACTTCCTGCTCCGCGTCGAGCGCGACCACCCGAAGGAGGAGAACGCGTACCGCGCGAGCGACCACGAACTCGCGACACGGCTCTCGTACTTCCTGTGGTCGAGCATGCCGGATGCCGAGCTGTTCGCACTCGCCGACAGGGGGGAGTTGAGCAAGCCCGCGGTGTTCGACGCGCAGGTGAAGCGGATGCTCGCCGATCCGAAGGCGCGGGCGCTCGCCGACACGTTCGCGGAGCAGTGGCTGCAACTCAAGAAGCTCCCACAGGCGCGGCCGAGCATCGAGTTCTTCCCGACGTTCACGCCGAAGTTGCGGCAGGCGATGGGCGACGAGGTCCGGACGTTCTTCGACAGGCTCCGCACCGACGACCTTCCGATCACCGATCTGCTCGAAGCGGATTACACCTACGTGAACGCCGACCTCGCGCGGCACTACGGCATCGCGAACGTGACCGGCCCCGAGTTCCGAAAGGTGAAACTCGCCGACGCGAACCGCGGCGGGCTCCTCGGAATGGCCGCGGTACACGCGCTGACGTCGCACACGAACCGCACGAGCCCGACGCTCCGCGGGAAGTACGTCCTTGATGTGATCCTCGGCACGCCGCCCCCACCTCCGCCGCCGGGCGTCAGCGCGATCGACGAGGCGAAGGCGCCGAAGGAGCTGAAGACGTTCCGCGACAAACTGGCCGCCCACGCGACGCGCGCCGAGTGCGCCGGGTGTCACGCGAAGATCGACCCGCTCGGCTTCGGTCTGGAAAACTTCGACGCCGTCGGGCGGTGGCGCAAGTCCGGCGGCGACGTGAACGCGAGCGGCCGACTTCCCACCGGGGAGGCGTTCGACGGCCCGAAGGAGTTGCGCGCGGTGTTGCTCAAGAAGAAGCCGCGGTTCGTCGAGAACGTGACGGAGAAGATGCTGGTGTTCGCGCTCGGCCGCGAACTGCAACCGGGCGACGCGCCGGCCGTGAAGGCGGTCACCGCCGATCTGGAGAAGAACGGGTACCGGTTCTCGGTGCTGGTCGCGGGCGTGGCGCGGAGCTTCCCGTTCCAGCACCGCCGCAACCCGCGCGAAGACGACGGAGGTGGGCCGTGAACTCCCGATGCGCACACAACGGCGGCACGATCCGCTCTGCCGCACTCGTCGTTCTGTTTCTTTGCGCGGGCGCCACGCGGGCCGACGACAGGGCGTATGCGGACGCGCTCAAGGCCGCGGGCCACTCCGTGAAGCTGGAAAAGGACGGGACGCTCTCCGCGATCACGTTCGCGAAATCCGAGAAGCTCACCAACGCGGACTTCGAGCAACTGGGCGCTCTCAAGGGGCTGACGCGGCTCACGTTCTACGGCGACTGCAAGATGACCGACGCCCAGGCCGCGCACGTCGGCAAACTGGCCACGCTCGAAGAACTGGCGATCAACGGCACCGCGCTTTCCGACGACGGGTTCAAGGAGTTCGCCAAACTCAAAAATCTGCGGTCGCTCACGATCTGGCACCTCGGCTGGCAGAACAAGGCGCTCACCGGGAAGGGCTTCTCGGCGCTCGCGGAGTGCCCCCGGCTGGAGCGGTTCAACTTCGCCGGCTCGACCGTCGGCGACGACGGGCTGAAGGCCCTCGCGGCGGTGAAGACGCTGACCGAGGTGGTGTGCTATCACACGCGGATCACCGACGACGGCCTGAAACACCTGAAGTCACTGCCGCGCCTGAAGGCGGTCAACGTCGGGCCGCAGTTCTCGATGCGCCTGGGCGAGCCGGGCCTCGCAACGCTGGCCGAGATCCCGACGCTGGAGCGGATCACCTACGACGAAACGGTTCTGACGCGCGCCGGCAGCCTCGACCGGCTGAAGGCGCTCAAGAACCTGAAGGAACTGGTGCTGAACAAGACCGAGGTGTCGGCCGCGGACCTGGCCGCGCTGAAGGCCGACCTGCCGGGCGTCGCGGTCCGGCACGCGCCGCCCGACGAGAAAATGCTGGACCAGATGCGGAAGATTCTCGACAAGAAGAAGTGATACCGAATCTCGTAGATCCGTTGCCGCGGTTTTGATTGTGGTGCAGGCGTCCCGCCTGCAACTGCAGGCGGGACGCCTGCACCACAATCAAAACCACCGATCCGCGAGATCCGTTATGACCGCCAGCCCCGCGGAGAAATTCATGCGCGACGTCCGCCGTCACCCGCTCACCCGGCGCGCGTTCCTGCGCGGCGCCGGCGCCGCGATGGCCCTGCCGTTCATTGAACAGCTCGCGCCCGCAGCCCCGGGCACGGCCGCACGGCCGCCGCTAAGATTCGGGGTGTTCACCGTCACCGGCGGAACGGTCATCGAGTCGTGGAAGCCGAAGGCCGTCGGCGCTCTCGACAAGCTGCCGTCGATCCTCCGGCCGCTGGAGTTCGCGAAGGACGCTCTGCTGGTTCTGAGCGGCCTGAGTCACCACGGGCGCAGCGAGGGGCTGAACGCGCACGAGCACTGCGCGCTCATGCACCTGACCGGTGCGGAGGTCGTCAAGAAGGTGGACGGGAAGCTCGTCGCGGGGCCGTCGGTGGATCAGGTCGCGGCGCGGGCGGTCGGCGACCAGACGTTCCTGCCGTCGCTCGAAATCGGCCTCAGCAACCACGAGACGCAGTACTCCTGGCGCTCGGCCGACGCCCGCGTCCCGTACGAGGCGAACCCGCGGCTCGTTTTTGACCGCATGTTCCGCGGCCGCGTCCCGGTCGTTCCGAACTGGAAGGCCCGCGCCGCGAACGCCCCCGCGCCGACCGTCGGCACGAAGAGGGACACGATCGACCGCAGCGTGCTCGACCTCGTGCGCGAAGAGGCCAACGACCTGCGCCGCGACCTCGGCGCCGCGGACCGCAAGCGGCTGGACCAGTACCTCGACGGCGTCCGGTCGATCGAGAAGCGCATCGACTTCGTCGAGAACCGGCAGCGGCTCGAAGCCGCGGACGCCGCGAACCCCGGCCCGTCGAAGCTCGCGCTCCCGACCAACCTGCCGAAAGAGAACGTCCCGATCTGGCAGGTGACGAACCCGGTCCACCGCGACCCGGAGTACCACGAGAGCTACACGCGGCTCATGACCGACCTCCTGGTGCTCGCGTTCCAGACCGACACGACGCGCGTGGGCGTGTTCGCCTGCGGCAGCGACGAGGCGCAGTTTCCGGGCGTGGTCACGGTCGGGTACGAGACGCACTGCCACACGCTCGAACACCAGGGCAACGCGGGCCGTGTCGAGGACGCCGACCCCATTTCGCGCGAGGCACTGCGGCAGATCCACGTGTGGTACACTCAACTCTTCGCCGCGATGGTGAAGCGGATGAGGGAGATCGACGAGGGCGGCAGTTCGCTGCTCGACAACACGATCCTCTTGTACACGTCGTACATGGCCGACGGCGGCCACGGCACGCACGACTACCCCGCGGTGCTCGTGGGGGGTGCCGGCGGTACTCTTAAAACGGGCCGGCACGTCGCGTTCAAGCCGAAGACGCCGGTGTCGAACCTGTACGCGGAGATCCTGAGCCGCATGGGCGTGAGGGCCGACAAGTTCGGCGAAAACCTGACCAGTTCGCACCGCCAGTACGACGGCAAGCTGCCGGGACTGAATTGAACGGGGTGTTCTCAATGAAGTGTCCGTCGTGCGGTTCGCGCCGCGTGGAGCGCCGACCGCCGAGCCAGATCAGCCCGCACCCGGGCTACCACTGCCGCAACTGCGGGCTGCTGATGCGCGGCCGCGGGATGCTGTTCCTGTACCTGATCGTCCTGGCCGTCGGCTGCGGGTTCTTCGGGCTGTTTGTGTTTTTCTTGGCTCGCGGCGAGGTGGCCCTCTGGCAGATCGGCACGGCGCCGATAGTCGGCGCGATCTGCGCGGTCTACTCCGTCCGGCAGCTCATGCGGCCGCTTCCTCGCCGCACGCGCGACGACGAAGACGATGACGATTGATGCGCCCCGACGAGGGAGGCGATCGTGTCGAAACAAGTGCTCCGGAACCTGGAACTCACGACCTTGCTGGTCGCCCTGGATCACCTTGAGGAGTACGGACCGAGCGCGGCGCTGCCCGACCCGTATCAGACCCCGGGCGAGTGCGTCTACCTCGCGTACATCGGGGAGGCGCTGCTCGCGGCCCTGGCCGCCCGGCTCCCGTACGCGGACGTGTTGTTCCGGACCCCCGCCGACGGTCCGCGGAGCAAGGTGGTCCGAAAGGTCTTCTGCAAGTCGGCGATCCTGCACGTGCTCCGGTTCTCGTTCCCGATCGGCGAGGAGTTCGTCCCGTTCGTCCGCGATCTGGGAACGGTGAACCAGAAACGCTGGTCGGTCCTGGACGCCGAAGGGAAGCCGGTCCGACGCGCGCGGAAGGGCAAGAACGCGAACCCGTCTTGAGGCGCCAACGTGAAATCCGAAACGTCGCTGTTCGTCGCCGTCGGCCTTGACGGTCTGCGCGTCGTCTCAAGGGACGGCAAGACGTGGACCGACGTGCAGACCGGCCGCGAGGGAGAGTCCTACCGCGCTGCGGCGTTCGGAAACGGGCTGTGCGTCGCGGTCGGCAGCTTCGGCGGCGACAACATTCTCGCGAACACCGCCGACGGCAAGACGTGGAAGACCGGGAAGCACGAGGCGAAGTACGTGAAGTACGTGCGCGGGCTGTCGTTCGGCAACGGCCACTTCCTCGCGCTCGGCGGCGACCCGGGGGCCGTCGGGCAGTCCAGGCCGTTCGTCATGTTCTCGAAAGACGGCCTCTCGTGGGACGGGCCGCACGACGTCCCCGGCAAGCACATGCTCCGGCGCGCCGCGTGGGGGAACGGCCGGTTCGTCGCGGTGGGCGACCGCGGCCGCCGGGCGGCGTCGAGGGACGGCAAGGAGTGGGCCGACGCCCCGGAAACGAAGGCCATCGACACGCTGGCGGACGTCTGTTTCGGCAACGGCGTGTTCGTCGGGGTGGGCTTGCACGGGCTCCGCATGACGAGCGCCGACGGGCTGAAGTGGACCGCGCGCCAGACCGGCGAGGAGGGCGAGCACCTCAACAGCGTGGTGTTCGCGGGCGGAAAATTCGTCGCGGTCGGCGCCGGCGCGACGTACACCTC
>JAFKJJ010000194.1:4023-5758 GCA_017306025.1 Planctomycetota bacterium | reverse complement strand
CCGCGCGTACCAGCCCGGCGACGACGTCCGCACCATCGACTGGAACGTCACGGCCCGTGTCGGGCATCCGTTCATCAAGCGGTTCGTCGAGGAGCGCGAGCTGACGATGGTTCTCGCGGTGGACGTGTCCGCGAGCCAGGGGTTCGGCACGCGGCAGCTCACGAAGCGTTCCGCGGCCGCGGAGCTGGCGGCGCTCCTGGCGCTGTGCGCGGTGAGCAACAACGACCGCGTCGGGTTGCTCGCGTTCACCTCGGAAGTCGAGCGGTACGTCCCGCCGAACAAGGGGCCGCGCCACGTCCTGCGGCTCTTGCGCGACATCCTGGCCTTCGACCCGAAGAAGCCGGGCACCGACCTCGGCGCGGCGCTCGATTATCTCAACAAGGTCCAGCGCCGGCGCGCGATCGTGTTCCTGATGAGCGATTTCATCGGCAAGGGCTATGAGGGGGCGTTCCGGCGCGCGGCCCACAAGCACGACCTCATCGCGGTGCGGACCAGCGACCCGCGCGAGCGGGTGTGGCCCGCGGTGGGGCTCGTGCGGTTTCGGGACGCGGAGACCGGCCGGCAGGTGCTCGTCGACACGAACAGTGCGCGGGTGCGGGAGCGGTTCGCGGCGGCCGCGAAGGCCCGCGACGACGCGTTCGCCAAGCTCGCCCGCGGGTGCCGGGCCGACCTGATCGAGGCCGGCACCGAGGGCGACCACTTCGACGCGCTGTTGAACTTCTTCCGCAAGCGCGACCGCCGCCGGAGGCACGGATGACAGCGCGGAACGCGGAACGCGGAACGCGGAACGCCGGCCGGTTCCTCTCGATCGTTCTGGCGCTGTCGGCGGCTCCCGCACGGCTCGATGCGCAATCGACCGACGTTCACGCGCGCGTCGAAGGCGCGCCCCAGCAGGTCGCGCTCTCCGGCTGGATGCGCGTCACACTCGTGCTCGAAGGGCCGAAGCCGCTGCGCGTCGAGCTGCCGGACCCGTTGCTCACCGCCGACGCCAACGGCGTCTGGCGCATCCGACCGGACGGCCCGGCCGAACTCGCGCCGGCCGGGAACGGCCGCGAGCGGTGGCGCCGCGCGTACCGGCTCACTCCGTACCCCCCGCCGGCCGGCGACCCGGCCGGGAAACGGGTCGTGAGCTTCAACCCGGTTACGGTGAGCGGCCGGCCGGTGACGTGGCCGCCGATCGAGGTCGAGGTGACGAAGTCGGTCGGTGACCTGACCACTCCGCCGCGCGCGCCGGTCGGGGTCGAAGATCCGCCCGACCCGATTCGGCCCCCGCCGGAGCCCTCGCCAATACCCTGGATCGCGGCCGCGGCCGGACTGGTGCTCGCGGCGGCGCTGATCGTGGTGCTGGTGCGCAAGCGGCGGGCGAAACCCGTGCCGCCGCACGAGCGTGCCCTCTCGGCGCTCACGCAACTGCTCGCGGCGAACGATCTGGGGGCGGAAGCGTCGGAACGGGTCGCGGCGGTCTTGCGCCGGTTCGTCGAGCAGCGGCTCGCGCTCCCCGCGACCAAACTGACCACGACCGAACTGCTATCGGCGGCGCGGGCGCAGGGGTGGCCGGTCGAACAGGCCGACGCGCTGGGTACGATTCTCGACGAGTGCGACCGGGCGAAGTTCGCCGGGGACGTGCCCGACGACGACGGGTGCCGGCGGCTCGTTCGGCTCGCCGTAGACTGGGTACACGACGTCGGCCGGCCCGCCGGGCCATGGTGACGGCGGCTTCGGCACGAGCTTCCCC
>JAFKJJ010000194.1:0-4009 GCA_017306025.1 Planctomycetota bacterium | reverse complement strand
CCACCCCACGACCGGCGGCCACTGTTGCGGCGGCCCGCAGCCGCCCGCGAGCGGCGGGTGGCGGTCGATGTAGGGGTTCCGCGACCGGTCGTAGAACAGGTCTTGCGGGTACGTCGCGGCGGGCCGGGTGGTGCGGCCGTCGATCAGGCCCGCGTGGATGAGCGCCTCCAGAACGATCTCGCCGCAGGTGTACCGCCCCTCGCGCCCCATCGGCCGACCGACGTGCGAGGTGCGGAACGGCCCGCGCGGGGTGAGCTGGGTGGCCTGGAGGACGAACTTGCCGGTCGCGTACCGCTTGTCGGCCGCGTTCACGGCGAACGCGGTGAGCCGCACGTCTTCTTCGGGCGTGAGGGGGACGAGCCGTTCGCGCACCCACAGTGTTCCGGCGTACGCGTGCAGCTTGTAGTCGAGCGGCGTCAGCCGCGTCCACAGGGTGCCGTCGTACCCGGCTTCCAGCACGCCGAGCCGTCCGTCCGGCATGGTGACCACGATCCCGCCGTGCCCCGGCCGGCCGGTGAGCGCGAACCGGTAGAGCAGCGTCCAGAACGTGTTCGTGTCGCTCATGACGAAGACGTCGCCCGGCTTCGGCCGGTAGTCGGCCGCGGGCAGGCGCACCGCGGGGGTGACGTCGCGGCCCGGCGCGTACAAGTAGCCGAAGGGCGCGTCGGTCGGCACGTAAACGGGCGGGTACTTCTCCGGGCCGAGCGGGTCGGCGCCCGGCGCGAGTGCGAGCGACAGCGCGAGGTGAAGCATGACGGCCCCGTGAACCACCCGCAGGCGACCACCCTCAGTATGTCGCCGGGCGCGCCCGCGGCCAACCCTCCGGCGCACGCTCGCCAGGATACCCGGCCCGCCCCATCCGCACGCCCGGAGTTCGCGGAATGCTCCTCACGATCACCACGACCCGCTCGCCGGCCACCGACCTCGGCTGGCTGCTCCACAAGCACCCGGAGAAGGTGCAGTCGTTCGCCCTCGCGTTCGGCACGGCCCACGTCTTCTACCCCGAGGCGACCGACGAGCGCTGTACCGCGGCGCTCGTGCTCGACGTGGACCCGGTCGGCCTCGCCCGGTCGCGGCGGAACGCCGGCAACGAGCTCCTGGCGCAGTACGTCAACGACCGGCCGTACGTCGCGTCCTCCTTTCTGAGCGTCGCGATCGCGCAGGTGCTGGGCAGCGCGCTTTCGGGCAAGTGCCACGGGAAAGAGGAACTCGCGGAGACGCCGCTGCCGCTGACCGCCCGCCTCGCCGCGGTGCCGTGTCGGCGCGGCGGCGAGCCGTTCCTGCGGCGGCTGTTCGAGCCGCTCGGGTACTCCGTGACCGCCACGCGGCACCCGCTCGACGCGCAGTTTCCGGAATGGGGCGAATCGCCGTATTTCACCGTCGAACTCGCGGCGACGGTCCGCCTCGCCGACCTCCTTTCGCACCTCTACGTCCTCGTTCCGGTACTCGACGACGAAAAACACTACTGGGTGAACACCGACGAGGTGGAGAAGCTCCTACGGTTCGGCGAGGGGTGGCTCGCGACGCACCCTGAGAAGGAGCAGATCACGGCGCGTTATCTGAAGCGGCAGGGGAAACTGGTGCGGTCCGCGCTGGCCCACCTGGGCTTCGATGACGACACCGACCCGGACGAGGCCGCCGCCGCGCAGGATCTGGCCGAGGAGCGGTTGGAGGCGAAGGTCAGCCTGCACGAGCGCCGGCTCGCGACCGTTCTGAGCGTGCTTCAATCCACCGGCGCGAAGCGCGTGCTGGACCTCGGTTGCGGCGAGGGCAAACTCCTGCGGCTGCTCGCGGCCGACCCGCACTTCACGGACGTGGTCGGCGTGGACGTGTCGGCACGGGGTCTGGAGATCGCGCGGCAGCGGCTCGACCGCCTGCGCCTGCCAGACCCACTCAAGGACCGCGTGAAGCTCCTCCACGGCGCGCTGACGTACCGCGACGCTCGCCTGGAAGGCTTCGACGCGGCCGCGGTCGTGGAGGTGATCGAGCACCTGGACCCGCCGCGGCTGGGCGCGTTCGAGCGGGCGCTGTTCGGGTGCGCGCGCCCGGGTGTGGTGGTGCTGACGACGCCGAACCGCGAGTACAACGTGCGGTTCGAGAACCTGCCGGCGGGGAAGTTCCGGCACGCGGACCACCGGTTCGAGTGGACGCGGGCGGAGTTCGCGACGTGGTGCAACGGCGTGTGCGCGGCGTTCGGCTACGCGGTTCGGATCGACCCGCTGGGCGACACCGATGCGGAAGTCGGCGCGCCGAGCCAGATGGCGGTGTTCACGCGACAGTAAGTTCCGGTATCAGTTCAGCTCCGTGTTCTTCGCCCCTTGGGGATGGATGGTGTAGTTCCACTGGGGGCACGTCTCATGGCGGGTCAGGCGGATGGCCTTGAACTCGGCCGCTGACACCTTCCGCCCGGTCGGGTACGCCCCCGGCATGACTCGGGCGGTCACCCGCAACCCGGTCCGGGGCGTCGTCTGGCGGATCACCCGGTCAGAACCGCCAGGGTGTCCAGCACGACCCCCGCCCGGGTGGCACTGACGGACTATTGTCCCACGGCCAACGCGCATAGCTGGGGAAGTTGCGTGGACTTGCGCGGCGTGATGCTCCGTTCTACACCTTGGCAGTGGTTCTCGCGGCGTCCCCAAGGGGTTCGTGTGGTGCGGAACCGACTCCTCCTCGGTGTGATACATGGCCACCAAGCGTCTGCGTGTGGATACGATCGGTTCGTATTTCGGGTCCCTGACCGACCCGCGGCACACGCGTAACCGCAAGCACCTGTTCCTCGATATCATCGTGATTGCCGTCTGCGGTGTGGTCTGCGGTTGCGAGGGTCCGACGGCCATCCGGCGTTGGGCTCCGGCTCGGGCACAGTGGCTCCAAACTTTCCTGAGGCTGCCCAAGGGGATCCCCTCGCGTGACGGCATCCGCAACCTGCTCTTGGCCCTCCAACCCGAAGCGTTCCAGGCATGCTTTCAGGCGTGGATCGCACAGGCCCTCGTGACCGCGGAGGACGAGTCGCTGCGTCGGGTGGCCACCGATGGCAAGACGAACCGGGGCTCCCACGACGCGGCCGCCGGACTGGACCCGCTGCACATCGTCAGCGCCTGGGCCACCGAGCACGGGGTCGCGTTGGGCCAGGTGGCCACCCAGGAGAAATCCAACGAGATCACGGCCACCCCCGTGCTCCTTACGCAGATCGAACTCACCGACACCTCGATCACGATCGACGCGATGGGGTGCCAGAAGGACATCGCCCGCGACATCGTGGCCGGCGGTGGGGACTTCGTGCTCGCCGCCAAGGACAATCAACCGACGCTCGCCGACGCCGTGGCGGGACTGGTCGAGGAGCACCTGGAGGGGGCGCGGAACGAACTCCAGCACCGAAGCCGCCAAACGCGTGAGCACAGTCACGGTCGGCACGAGGAGCGTACGTATTTCGTGGCCCGGGTGCCGTCGGATTTCACGCCCCGAAACGAGTGGCCATGGATCAAAGCCATCGGCACGGCGGTGCGCATCACCCGGCACGCCAATGGGACTCAAACAGACGAGGTGCGGTATTACATCCTCAGCCGGTTCCTCAGCGCCACGCGGTTCGCCCAGGCGGTTCGCAAGCACTGGGGCATCGAGTCCATGCACTGGGTGCTGGACGTCACATTCCGCGAGGACCAGAGTCGCACACGGGAACGCACCCCGGCCAACAACCTGAGCGGGCTTCGCCGTTTCGCCGTCACCCTCTTGAAACGCCATCCCCTCAAGGACAGCATTCGAGGTAAGATGATCTGCTCATCCCTTTCAACACAGGAGCGTGATCCGCAATAGCCTATGGGGATAGATGTTGCGTGGGCATCATGAGGGGCAGGGATGTTCTGCTCTTTGCGTGAACTCATCACAATCAGGCCGCCAAGTCGAGCAGTCGTTCCGCGGCGGCCTGTAATTCCGGCTCGGTTGCCCCCGCGCGCAGAGCGGCCCGGATTTCATTTCCCAGCCAATCTCGCCGCCACGCCCGTCGCTTGTC
>JAFKJJ010000193.1 GCA_017306025.1 Planctomycetota bacterium | reverse complement strand
GGCCGGCCGCGCCGCTGGCGGCCGAGTTCCCGCGGGTCCGGCTGTACACGTTCAGCTACCCCGCCAACGCCGACAGCCTCGAACGGACGCTGGCGAGTATCCGGGCCAGCGACTGGGGCGAGGAGCCGGTCGTGGTGATGCAGCCGGACGACTGGCCGCGGGGCCGCGAGTCGGGGTCGCGGACGTACAAGCGGGTGCTGGAGGCCGCAGCGATCGACGGGTGCGACTTCGCGCTGATCCTGGAGGACGACGTGCGAGTGAACCGGCACCTGCGGCACAACGCGTTGTCCAACCCGCTGGTGGCCCGGGACCAGTGCGACTACCTGGGGCTGTTCATGCCCGACCTAGTCGCCGACCCGTGGGAGCGGGAGGAGCCGCACCTGGGGTACCGGCTGGCGAAGCCGCGGTACTCGGGTCCGAACCGGGGGTGGGAGCGGGGCCGCGTCTGGGGGAGCCAGGGGTACGTGCTGTCGCGGCGGCTGGTCCTGGCGGCGCTGGACCGCTGGGACCGGCTGCGGGAGGGGCAGGACACGCGGGTGATCGGCGTGTGCGCGGAGTTCGGGCTGCCGCTGTGGTACACGGCCCCGTGCCTGGTCGAGCACGCCCCGCTGGTGTCGGCGTTCGACACCCCGGACGCCCGCGCCCCGGACTTCGCCCCCGACTTCCGGCTGGAGCCGGGGGCGGAGTTCCAGCCGCCCGAGGCGGTGCCCGGGTGGCTGACGCTCGGCGAGGCCCGGCTGTTGTGGCGGGCGGCCGCGGGGCGGGACGTGCTGGAACTGGGGACCGCGTGCGGCCGCTCGACGGTGTGCCTGGGTCAGTCGGCGCGGCGGGTGGTGTCGGTAGACGTGGCGGACCAGTCCGAGGCGGCGGAGTGGGTGCGGCGGTTCGGGTGCGCGGACCGGGTCGAGTTCCGCCGTGGCGACGCGGGCGAAGTATGTCGGGGCCTGAGCGGTCCGTTCGGGCTGATCTTCATCGACACGCTGCACGACGCGGCGAGCGTGTCCCGGGACATCGGCGCGGCGCTGCCCGTGTTGGCGCCGGGCGGGCTGTTGGCGTTCCACGACTACCCCGACCCGGGCTGGCCGGACGTGCGCCGGGTGGTGGACGAGCACGCCCGGCGCCTGGGCTGGCGGCGGGTCGAGCAGGTCGATTACCTGGGCCTCTTCCGCACTGGCTGATACGACCGGATCAGAGGACGAGCGGATGGGGTGGGAGGTAGTGTTCGCCGCGCCATTCCACAGTATTCCACAGTTGGGCGTGGAACCTCCACAAATCCAGGCGATTTCACGCAACGAATCTTGCACGATGCAAAGCAAACGGATACGCTCCAAACACTAGAAAACGTAGTCGTTCGGAGCGTTTTCGGGGGTGTTCGTGTCCCGGCTGTTAACCGGCGGGTTGAAGGTTCGAATCCTTCTCGCGGAGCTTTTCAGGACGAAGGCCGCCGGAACCACCCCGGGCGGCCTTCTCTCGTTTCACGGCCTCGTTCCCAACCGCCAGCAGGTCAAAGGGTTTGCGGAACTCGACCGCCAGCTTCCCGTTCGCCCAGGTCGAGTTCGAGAGTACGAAATCCAGCAGCCGACGCTTCTCCCGGGGCTCCTGCTTCTCGAACAACGCCGGCATCCGCCGGGTTAACTCGACGAGCTGCACCCCCTCCTCCATGTAGTGCTGGTTCGCCTGCTGGTGCAGGGCGATCTTCTTGAGCAGTCCCTCCTGCTCCCCCCGCCACTCGGCCGACTTTCGGGCGAAGAACTCCGCGTCGATCACCCCGTCCAGCTTGTCCGTGTACGCGGCGTCCAGCCGGCCCTGGACCTTCGTGTACTCGGCCTGCAACCGGCGGATCGCCTCGTCGTGGAACGCCCGGACATCCCGGTGGCTCTGCCGTAGGGCTTCCCGCACCAGGTCGAGTACCTCGTCGTCGAACACCAGCCCGCGGAGGATGTCGGCGAAGCACCCGGCCAGCACCTCCTCCCGGACGAACGGCTCGGGGCACTTCCCCTTGAACCCGGTGCAGTGGTAGTACACGTACTTCCCCTTCTTGATCTCCCCGACCAGGGCACACCCGCAGTGGCCGCAGGTGATCAGGCGGGAGAAGGCGAAGTCGTGCGTCACGAACCGGGGCTTCTTCCGCCCCCGGCCGCGGAGGATCGCCTGGACCTTCTCCCACAGCTCCTCGGAGACCAGGGGCTCGTAGTTCCCCTGATGGACCTGCCCCTTCCACTCGAACCGGCCGGTGAACATCCGGTTGGTCAGCAGCTTGTGGACGGCGGCCCGGGCGACCGGCTGCTTGCTCTTCTTGTACGCGAACCCGGCGGCGTGGGCCTTCTCGACGAGCTGGTCGAGGGAGACGGTGCCGGCGGCGTACCACGCGAACAGGTTCCGCACCAGCGGGGCGTACTCGGGGTCCGGCTCGATCGTGCGCTTGCCCTCCGGCCCCATGACGTTCCGGTAGCCGAGCGGGGCTCGGGTTGGGTAGTACCCCTCCCCGGCCTTCTTGTCCATCCCCTTGCGGGTCTCCTCGGACAGGTTGTCGATGTAGTTCTTGGCCACGAGCACCTTGATCCCGTGGACGAACTTGTCCGACGACCGGGAGTCGGGGGAGAGGACGGTGCCCTCCTTGACGAAGTGGATCGCCACCCCGAGGTCGTCGAGGGTGACGTAGTCCTTCAGGTTCCGGTACAGGCGGTCGGTCTTCTCGACCAGGATGATGCGGCAGGACGGGTTCTTCTTCAGGAAGGCGACCATCTCGTCGAACTGCTCGCGGCCGGCCTTCTTGGCGGTCTCCGACTCGGCGAACTCCCGCAGGACGGTGATGCCCTTTTCGGGGGCGTACTTGCGGATCAGATCCTGCTGGGCGGGGATGGAGAAGCCCTCCTTCTCCTGCCGGTCCGAGGAGACGCGGTAGTAGGCGACCGCCGTCACCGTCTTCGGTTCGTGCTTGCGGCCCATCCGGCACCCCGTTCCAAGCTGTCTTGTCGGACAGACATTCTACCCCGATTGCCGCAACTCGGGTGCTGGCTGGTCGGGACACAGCCACCAGTTCATCCTCGGCATGGTGTTCATCCGCCCGCCCTAATCTGGTAGCCGACACTATTGACTTTGAAACGGCACCATTTATCATAGTGGTAGGGAGTACCCCTATAGGAGAGGCCCGTGCCCGACACCAAGAGCCTGCCGATCTACGACGAGGAGTTGAACAAGGACATGCTCGCCCGCCTCAGCCGCATCGAGGGGCAGGTGAAGGGCGTGGCGAAGATGGTCGAGGCCCAGCGACCCTGCCTCGAAGTCCTCCAGCAACTCGCCAGCGTCCAGGCGGCGTTGAAGGGCGTGACCAAGACGGTGCTGCGGAACTACCTGGAGCGGTGTGCGACCGACGCCATCCGGTCGGGCGACGCCGCCGTCTACGACGAACTCATGGAAGCCATCTACAAGTTCGTGAAGTGAGCGGGGGTGCCGGGGTGGACGATCCCGAGCGGTCGAGGGGCTGGCGGGCGTGGCTGGCGGCGGTCCCCGCCGTGGGCGTGGCCCTGCTGCCGCGGGTCACCTGACCCTGCACGCTCCCCGCCTTCGCGGGCCTCATCAGTTCGGTGGGGCTGGGCTTCCTGATGACGACGGCGGTGCTGCTGCCGCTGACGGTTCTGAGCCTCGCAGTGGCCGTGGCCGCCCTTGGCTTCCGGGCGGGGCGGCGGCGGGGGCTCGGCCCCTTCGCCGTGGGTGTGGCGGCGGCGGTGGTGCTGGTAATCGGGAAGTTCTTCATGGAGTCGAACACTGTGATCTCGAACACCGCGGTCTACGTCGGCATCGCCTCTCTGGTCGGGGCGTCGGTGTGGAATTCCTGGCCGACCCGGAGGACGGCGGGCGTGTCGTCCGCCCCCACGGTGACGCTCTTGCAACTTGGAACTGACATCAAGGGGGTTCGTCATGGCGACGAAGCGTAACGTCGAGATCTTCAGTGCCGGTTGCCCGGCCTGTCAGGATGTGGTCGGTCTGGTTCAGCGGGTCGCCTGCCC
>JAFKJJ010000192.1:3586-7608 GCA_017306025.1 Planctomycetota bacterium | reverse complement strand
CCATCCGCCACGAACGCACAACGGGTTGCCGACTCGAAGTTCCTCGCCTTCGCCTCCGCGCCCACCAGACGACCGAATACTTCGCTATCTTGCGTCGTGGCTACACACGTCCTCACCAAACGCTTCGGCTGCCAGTTGACTGCGGCTGGCGTGGCTTTCGCTGCGCTCGGCGTGTCTTCATGGTCTGGCTCGGATTGCTCGCCGCGTGGGCACGGCGTCATGTCTGTGACGTGCTTGCGATCCCGGAAGCGCGCCGGCGGTTCGGGTTGTGGGTCGACCTCGTGGGTGCGGCTCGACAGCGTCACCAGGCAGGCGACTTTGTCCTCACGCCCGTGCGGGTCGCGTGCCCCGCACCCAAGCCCTTCGGTTCGCCGCTGGTACCGACCGCCATCGACCTCAACCGCAACGACCGAGGGCGGGTTGGGAACAATCGCGGCGAGTTTCCGCGTGCGATGGGCTTCAGCTTGCTTATCTCGTTCGACAACCAGTTCCGACCCGATGACTTCAGTCAACCGCCCGACGTGGCGACCGCTGATCGAGACGTCGGCCAGGAGTCGGAGTGCTTTGGCGGCCAGCTCGAAGGACGGGAGTGTGGCCCCGGCCTGGATGACCTTGGTGAGCACGGAGGGACTGTAGCCGTGTGAATCAAGTCGCAGGTGAAGCCTCTGGGGGGAAAAAGTCCCGTCGACAGGCGTTGCAGTGTGCGACGGGTTCCTGAAGCGTGATGGTGGCTCCGCGTGCGACAACTTGGCGTGGTCGGCGTTTGACATCGCAGATCTTTTGACAGGTGGGGCAGGGCAACTCGTCGGGCAGTCGTTGTGCTTGCTGTTGGGTGAGGTGTTCGAGAGTGCCTTCGACCAGCCCAGCCGTGGCGGCAGCAGCGATTTGCTCCATCTCGTCGAAGTCGGTATCGAGAGATGGTCCGTCGTTGCCGTAAGCGTTGCGGGCGATGATTTTGCCCCACTGTTTGGCGAGTTCCTTCACAGCAGCCAATTGTTCAGGTGACGGTTTGCGTTTCGCTATCGGCTGTCCTGCCTTGCACTTGGGGCCAAGTCCGGATGTGGTTTTCCATCCTCCCTTGTACCGCAACTCCGACTGGTTCGCAAAACGTGTCCTGCACCCCGAACGATTTTTCCGGTTCTGCCGACATTGCGATTGCGGCACGCGGCGCGGTACAACATCCTTCCAATTAAACCGCAACAGGGGAACCATTTTATGTTGTGTCCGCGCTGTTACGGGAAACACGTCGTGGTGATGAACGGTTCGCGCGTTCCGTGCCCGGAGTGCGCCGGAGTCGGCGAACTGCACTGCTGCGACGGGCTGCGCGAACAGGACGATTGCCCGGTGTCAGCACCCGCCCGGTCCGCGCCGGCCCCGGCCGAGCGCCACACCCGTGAAGCCCCCCGCCCCGCGTCCTGACACACTCCGGTCGGGGTTGCGACCCCCTCCGGCGACCTGATACAGTTGCCGCCGGGGGAAACCATGCAGTGCGTAGTTACCGGCGCGGCCGGGTTCATCGGCTCACACCTGTGCGAGCGGTTGCTCGCCGACGGGCACGCGGTCACCGGGATCGACTGCTTCACGGACTACTACGCGCGCCCGATCAAGGAGCGAAACCTCGACACGTTTCGCAATCACCCACAATTCACCTTTCGCACCCTCGATCTCTCTCAAGGGGTGCCGCCCGAAGCCGTGAGCGGTGCAGAGTGGGTGTTCCACCTCGCCGCGATGGCCGGCCTCACGCGGAGCTGGCTCGACTTCGACACGTACAACCGCCACAACCTCACCGCAACCCACCGATTGCTCGAATCGCTCCGCGGGTCGAAATCGCTGAAGCGCTTCATCTACGCGAGTACGTCGAGCGTGTACGGCAAGTACGCGAGCGGCGACGAGTCGCTGCCCACGCGCCCGGGCTCGCCTTACGGCATCACGAAGCTGGCCGCGGAGCAACTGTGTCGCGTGTACTGCGACGAGTTCAGCGTGCCGAGTGTGGTGCTGCGGTACTTCAGCGTCTACGGCCCGCGCCAGCGCCCGGAGATGGGCTATCACCTGTTCATCAACGCGATCCTGCAAGGGAAGCCGATCAAGCTGACCGGCGACGGGCTTCAGGTGCGCGGAAACACGTACGTCGCGGACTGCGTGGAGGCGACCGTTCGCGCGACCCAGGCGACGCCGGGCGAGGTGTTCAACCTGGGCGGTGGGGAACTGGTGACGGTGCTGGACGTGTTCCGCAGACTCGAAAAGATCATCGGCAAGCCCGCGATCATCGAGCGCCACCCGCCGCGTCCCGGTGACCAACTCGCCACCGGCGCGGACGTGACCAAGCTGTTTCGGCACCTCGGATGGAAGCCGACAACGGGGATCGACGAGGGGTTGGCGAAGCAAGTGGAGTGGCAGAAGGCGCTGCTGTAGGTGACCCCGCCCGCAAGGGCGCCACCCGCCGCCCGAAATGTGAGGCACGGATGCTCGACTTCCTGAACCGGCACCTGATGCACCCGTTCATGGCGTGGCGGGAAGGCAAACAACACCTCCGGCACCTGCGCGCGCTGGAGCGGACGCAGTTCGATCCGCCGGAGGTGATCCGCGCCCGGCAACTCGCGGCGGTGAAGGAACAACTCCGGCACGCGTGGGACACCGTGCCGTACTACCGCGCCGCGTGGA
The DNA here is from genome assembly GCA_017306025.1 of Planctomycetota bacterium. Taxonomy (GTDB): domain Bacteria; phylum Planctomycetota; class Planctomycetia; order Gemmatales; family Gemmataceae; genus Gemmata. The sequence goes on along the minus strand of JAFKJJ010000192.1, from coordinate 4,947 downwards.
CCAAGGCCGGCGTTCACCCGTCCGACGTGCGCGAGTTCACTGACCTCCAGGCGTTTCCGGTTCTGACCAAAGCTGACATCCGGCGTCACAACCGCGCGCTCGTATCGAGCGCCCACGATGTGGCGAAGTGCCGCGTGAAGACCACCTCCGGCTCGACCGGCGTTCCGCTCACGATCTACTGCGACGAGCCCGCGATGCAGTGGAAGGCCGCCTGCACCGTTCGTTCCGACGAGTGGTCGGGCTACCGGCTCGGCCAGCGCGTCGCGAAGGTGTGGGGCAACCCCGAGTACCGCCACTTCGGGCTGAAGGGGAGGCTGCGGAACTACTTCTTCGACCGCGCCGTCTACCTCGACACGCTCAACCTCAACGACGACCGCATCGCGGAGTTCGCACGCGTCATCAGCCGGCACCGTCCGGGGCTCATCTTCGGGCACGCGCACTCGCTGTACCTTGTCGCGTGCGCGCTGAAGAAGACCGGCGTGACGGACGTGCGCCCGAACGGGATCATCTCCACCGCGATGATCCTCCACGACTGGCAACGGTCCGTGATCGAGACCGTGTTCGGTTGCAAGGTGACGAACCGCTACGGTTGCGAGGAAGTGAGCCTCATCGCGAGCGAGTGCGAGGAGCACAACGGCCTCCACGTCAACGCGGACTCGCTCTACACGGAAGTGACGGCCGACGGGAAGCTGATTATCACCGACTTCATCAACCGCGCGATGCCGCTGATCCGTTACGAGGTCGGCGACGTCGTCGTTCCGTCCGATCGCGCGTGCAAGTGCGGGCGCGGGCTGCCGCTCATCGAGCGCGTGGAGGGCCGCGAGGCCGATTACGTCGTCACGCCCGCGGGGAACCTCATCTCCGGCATCTCGCTCACCGAGAACTTCTCCAACCTCGTGCCCGGCACGGCACAGATGCAAATCGTGCAGGAGTCGGTCACGCAACTGCGCATCCGGCTCGTTGCGGACGACGATTTCGGGGACGCCGGCCGGCGGAAGATCGCCGAGCTGGTTCGCGACACGTTCGGCGAATCAGTTTCGCACGACGTGGAACTGGTGGACGCGATCCCGCAGGAGCCGAGCGGCAAATATCGGTTCTGCATCTCGAAGGTGGCGCGCGAGCGGATGCAGGAGATGGGCGCGTGAACGGCGAAGCGGACCCCACCCCCCAACCCCCTCCCGGTTCTCACCCCGGCCCTGTCAGCGGAGCTTCTCGCGGGCCGGGGCGGGGAGAGGGGGAGAAAGCACCGGCCGGAGACGCGGTCCGGCGCGCCGGAATACCAGGATCGACTTCCGAAGGTCTTTCTCCCCCTTCCTTCTCAGGGGCGGTTCCGCGCGCGGGAAGGACGGAAGCAGGTTCCG
>JAFKJJ010000192.1:0-3552 GCA_017306025.1 Planctomycetota bacterium | reverse complement strand
GAAGGGGGTTGGGGGGTTAGGTTCTTCCCCCCGCGTCTCCGTCGTCATGGCCGCGAAGAACTACGCGCGGTTCCTGCCCGAAGCGGTCGAGTCGGTGCTCGCGCAGACCTTCACCGACTGGGAACTCGTCGTCGTCGACGACGGCTCGTCCGATCACACGCCGGACGCGGTCCGCCCGTACCTCGCGGACCACCGCATGCGGTACTTCCGCTCGGACGCGCTCGGCCAGCCGCGCGCGAAGAACCTCGGCATCGCGCTGAGCCGCGCGAAGCTGGTCGCGTTCCTCGACGCGGACGACGCGTGGGAACCGACCAAGCTCGAAAAGCAACTCGCACTCTTCGACGCGAAGCCCGACGTCGGTGTGGTGTTCTGCAAGCGGTCGCTGATGGACGAACAGGGGAAAACGGTGCCGGTGAAGAGGGTCGGCGAACCGCCGCGCGGGCTCGTGCTGTCCGAGCTGTTCACGCAAAATTTCGTGTGCTTCTCGTCGGCCGTAGCGCGGCGCGAGGTCTTTTCTCACGTCGGCCGATTCGACCCGCAGTGGGACCTGTCGATTGATTACGACCTGTGGCTGCGGGTCGCGAAGTTCTACCGGTTCGATTTCGTGAACGAGGCGCTGGTCCGCTACCGCACCGGCCACGGGAACCTGTCCAAAAAGCTCCGCGACCGCGTCGACACCGCGCTGTCGATCATGCACCGTGCGGGGACGCGCTACGGGATCGGGGACGAGGTCGCGCCCGGGGTGATCGCCGACGGCTACGCCTCGACGTGCCACACGATCGGCTACACGATGCGCCCGAGCGAGCCGGCCGTCGCGGTACGGTGGTACCTCCGCGGGCTGAAGTGGCCGGCGCGACGGTTCGTTTCGCTGAAGGGCTTGGCCGCGAGCGCGGCGGCCGTGGTGCGCGGGAAGCGCGCGAAGGGGTCGGCGGAGAACGCCACGGAAAACCTGTAGTTCGCAGCGGATAGTGGGCGGCGGGCACTGAAGAGAGGACATGAACCGCTGTCGGCTCCGGTTTCTCTTTACTGCCCGCCGCCCACTGCGAACTACCCGCTGCCGATCAATAGAGCCCGAGGTCCATCGCGTTGTTGAGTGCCCGCCAGACCCACCACGCGCCGCTGCGCCACTTCGTGTGGATCTTCACCTTCGCCAACTGCCCCGGGTCGACCGCCACGTCCGGGTCGGCCAGTTCCACCTCGACGATGTACACCTGCGCCAGCGGGACCAGCACGTTCGGGTCCTCGTTCGGCTTGACCGCCAGCGACCCGCCGCCGCGCTGCGTCAGCGCCAGCGGAACGGTCGCCGCGTTCTGCTCCGGGAGCTTCCGCACCCGGCCGGCGAACGTGTGGTCGCTCCGCCCCTTGACGTAGATCGTCGCGGCCAACTCGCCGCGGGCCGCCAGGTCCTCGCGCAGCACGCGGAAGTCGGGCGGCGTCACCGGCACCTTCACGACCATCCGGGCGGGGTCGCCGACCGCGAACAGCGGCTGCGTCTCCGAGTACCCCTTGTCGAACAGCTTGCCCACGTCGTCGCGCTTCGGGGCGGTGATCAGGACGCCGTCGCGCGGGGCGCGCATCTCGCGGAGGAGCGTCTGTCGGTCCTGCAGCCGCGTCACCTCGACGCCGGCCGTTTCGGCCTTCGCCTTCGCCCGCGTCAGGTCCTGGCTGAACCGCCGCTCGGCGTCCGTGTCGCCCATCCCGCGGGCCTTCACCATCGACGAGTTGAGCTGCGCCGCCACCGACCACTGCTCGGCCTTCGTCGCCTGGGCCTTCGCCAGCTCCACCTCCAGCGGCTCGCTCTTGAACAGCGCGAGCGACTGGTTCTTACGGACCTTGTGACCCGGCCCGACGTCGTTGAGCGCGACCATCCGGCCCGGTTCCGGCAACAGCACCGCCTCGATCGCGTCCGGGTCGACCCCGACCAGCCCGGTCTCGTGGACCCGGCCCACCGGCAGGGGCAAGAAGAAGAACGCGAGGAGCAGTGACGCGAACACGCCCAGGGTGACGTACACCCGCGCCGCTTTCATGTCTGGTAACCGCCCGCGCTGGCGAATGTTTTTGGCGACCTTGTAGCCGGGCCAGATGAACAGCGACGCCAGCGACATCACCGCCAACATCTGGCTCAGGATCTTCAGTTTCGGACCCAGGAAGTCCGACAGGAACCACAGGATGCTGAACGTGACCACCCACCGGTACACCCAGCTCGCGATGGCGTAGGTGGCGAACAGCCACTTCCGGACCGGGGCCATGTACGCCTCGGGCGGGACCTCGATCCCCAGGCCCTTCGACAGGAACAGGTTGTTGAGGAACCGGTTGGCCTTCTCGCGGAGGTTGGGCACCTCCAGCCAGTCGGCCAGGATGTAGTACCCGTCGAACCGCATCAGCGGGTTCGCGTTGAACATGACGGTGGAGACCGAGCACAGCACCATGATGCACAGCGCGATGTTGTTGGCGGTCGGGTACGCGGGCGTGTACCACCACACGAACGTGGCGGTCGCCGCGATCACCAGCTCCACGTAGATGCCCGCGAAGCTGATGATGATCCGCTTCCACTTGTCGGCCAGCGTCCACGCGTCGGTCACGTTCGCGTAGAGCGCCGGCGAGAGGCACATGAGCAAGACGCCCATCTCGTGGCACTCGCCGCCGAACGCCTTACACGACAGCCCGTGGCCGAACTCGTGAATGATCTTCACGACCCCCAGCGACAGCCACATGTAGAGCACGGAGTTCCAGGTGAAGAACTCCTGGTAGGCCGGCAGCTTCGACTGGAACGTGTTGTAGTGCAGGACGACGTGGACGATCGCCGCCAGCATCAGCCCGACGCTGGCACAGAAGAACGCCCAGGTGAAGACCCACCACAGGTAGCGGTACATCCACGTCAGCAGGCGGTCCGGGTCGAAGACCGGGATCTTGAGGTAGAGGATGTTGGTGAACGTCGCCAGCCGGCGGAGCCGGCGCTGCTTGGCGCGGCGCTCGAACAGGTGCCGGGCCGCCCCGGGCTGTTCGTTCTGCACCAGCCCGGCGGTCACCAACTGCCGCGCGAACCCTTCCAGGTCCTGCGGCTCCAGCCGCAGCGGCTTGAACTCGTCCTCGAACGCCTCCTGCACCTCCTCCATCGTGTGCCGGCCGTCGAAGAGCCGGAACACGAAGTACTCTTGCTTGCTGAACCGGTAGTACCGCAGGCACACCGGGTCCTTCACGACGTGGAACGTCTTCCCCTCGTACTTCTGCTCGTAAACTTGCAGGTCCGGGCGCACCCGCAGCCGCACCTGCTTGCGGCGCTCCGCGGGGTTGTTCAAGTTGGTGGTGAGGTCGTTGGCCATTGGTCGAAGCTCGCGCTTCGCGTTGGGGTGTTGGGGGCGCGGTCTTCGCTCCGAATAAGAGGCGTTGAATCGGAACCCGGGGCGAGCCCCGGGCCGAGACGGGAGGAACGGGAACCCGACGGGGCACACCGGCACGCCGGTTGTGGCGCCCGTCGGGATTGAAACCACGCCGGCCCGACTCGTCAGCGGACCCGGCGGACGAAGACACCGACCGATCACCCGATCACGG
>JAFKJJ010000561.1:28444-45316 GCA_017306025.1 Planctomycetota bacterium | reverse complement strand
TGCCGTCCGGCCCTCCGGGAACAGCGGGCGCCCGGCGAGCAGGCAGTACAGGGTGGCGCCGGGCGAGTCGATGTCGGCCCGCACGTCCACCTTCGAGCTGTCCACCGCCTGTTCCGGGGCGACGTAGTCGGCCGTTCCGAGAATGTGCTTGTTGTCGAGCTGCATCGTCAGCCCGTTCCCCGCCTCCGCCTCCGACCGCACCAGCCCGAGGTCGAGGACCTTCACCAAGCCCGTCCGCTCCAGGATCAGGTTCGCCGGCTTGATGTCGCGGTGGACGAACCGCATCTCGTGGGCGTGCTGGAGCCCGAACGCGACCTGCCGGGCGTAGTGGCACGCGGCGACCACGTCCAGCGGGCCGCGCTGGTTGACGAGCGCCTGGAGGCTGATCCCCTCGACGTACTCCATCACCAGGAAGAGGATCTTGCCGTCCTGGCACAGGTCGTAAATGCGGACGATGTTGGGGTGGTCGAGGGTCCCGGCGGCGCGGGCCTCGCGGAAGAACCGCTCGCGGGCCACCGGGTCGGTCTCGAACACCTGCGGGTTGAGCACCTTCAGCGCCACCAGCCGCTTCATCTGGGTGTGTTCGGCCAGGAACACCTGCCCCATCCCGCCCGAGCCGAGCTGATCGAGGATCAGGTAGCGGTCGTCGCCGAGCTGGAACCCCTTGTACTTTCCCGCGGCCAGCTTGTCGGCGTGGAACCGCGTAATCATGCCCGCGGCCACCAGCCGGTCGAGCAGCGTTTCGGGCGTCTCCGCGCTCCCGGCGGTCTGGAGCGCGGCGAGGAACCCTTCCAAGCGGTCGGCCGGGACCAGCTTGCTCTTACGCAGGCGGTCGATCAGCTCGGGAACGCTGGTGGGCGCGGCCATACGAACACGACGGGGAGATTACGGTGAGTATCGGGCGACTGCCAGCGAGATCACCTCAACATATCACATCGCGCCCGGTAGCGGGGCCGACCGGCGGGTTCATCGGGCGGCGAACGTGACGAGTGCGACCACGCCGCCCAGGAGCGCCAGGGCGGCCAGCACCAGCCCGAGGGTTCGCGCCGAGTGCCCGGCATGAGCCGAGCACGCCGGCGCCGGGGGGCCGGGTTCGGTCGCCGCGCCGGGGGCGCGGGAAAAGTCCGGGGTCAGCCCCAGTTCGGGCGGGAGGTCCATCAGTTCGGGCGGCACGGCGATCGCGTCGTCGGTCGCGGAGGCCCCGTGGCCGACCCCCTGCGTGTCCGGCTCCAGAGCGATCCGCGCCGTCAGTTCGGCGAACGGGTCCTCCGCCGGGTCCTCCGTTTCGGGTGTCGGGACCGGGGGGGCCGCGGGTTCGACGGCGCCGGGGTCGGGCGGGGGCACGGCATCGAGTGCCCGCTTCGTCGGATGTTTGATTATACGGAGCGTGTCCGGGAGCGGGTCGTACGTCGGCGGCCCGTGGTCGGTCTGCCGCCGGCCGTGGTCGGTGCTGTCGGACGACGCGCGGAACAGCCGCGCGGGGTAGTCGGGGCCGGGGGTCGCCCACGGGTGCAGGGCCGCGACCGCCGTCGCCGGCGACGGGTACCGCCGGGCCGGGTCGCGGGCCATCAGCCGGCCGACGACCGCGGCGAATTCCGTGGGCACGTCCGGGCGCAACACGTGCAGCGGCACGGGGTCCTGGCTCTTCTTGGCTTCGAGCTTCTGCCGCACGTCGGGCACGGGGTAGGGCGGGTGCCCCGCGATGAGGAAATACAGGGTGGCGCCGAGCGCGTAGATGTCGGCCCGCGCGTCCACCTTCGAGCTGTCCTCGGCCTGCTCCGGCGCGAGGTAGTCGAGCGTGCCGAGGATGACGTCCTGGCCGTGCAACCGCGAGTGCGTGTCGTCGTGGGTGAACCGGACGATGCCGAGGTCGAGGATCTTCACGGCCCCGCGGCGGTCGATGAGCAGGTTGGCGGGCTTGATGTCGCGGTGGACCAGCCCGACGGCGGCGGCCCGGGCCAGCCCGTCGGCCACCTGGACGCCGACGGCGGCGGCCTCACCGGCGGAGAACGTGCCGGCCCGCGCCACCGCGGCCTGCAGGCTCAGTCCGTCCACGTACTCCATCACGAGGTACGGCGGCTCGTGGTTCATGTCCACGTCGAACACGCGGACGATGTTGGGGTGGTCGAGGGCGGCGGCGGCGCGGGCCTCGCGGACGAACCGCCTCCGGGCACCCGGGTCGGCACGGAGGGCGTCCGAGAGCGCCTTGACCGCCACCTTCCGCCCCAGGACGGCGTGTTCGGCCAGGAACACGCTGCCCGTCCCGCCGCGGCCGAGCCGGTCGAGCACCTTGTAGCCGCCGAGCCACAGCGCCGACCCGCGGCCGCCGGCCACCTCGTTGGCCTGGAACGCCGTCAACAGGCCGTCGGCGACGAGCCGCTCCAGCGCCGCGGTCACGCTGGTCGGGGCGTGGCGCTCCGCGAAGGCGCGCAGCCGCCCCGGCTCCACCAGCCGGTCGCGGCCGAGCGAGTCGAAGACGTCCTGAACGGTCTGGGGCCGTGTCATGCGGGGCCACAATTCGGCGTACCGTCGGCTCCGACGGCGGGCGACTTTTACAAGGATAGAACACGATTCGGCCGCGCCGGGATTTCTGCGTAAACAGCGCACTTTGTGGCCGGAGCGTGTTCTATGGTTGCGGGAGCCGGGCGCTCGCCCGTGCTTCGACCCGTATTCAACAGAGGGCAGCCGGAATGCGCCGCTCCCTTCAGACGCAGACGCGCCGCCGCGGCGTCGCCGCGATCGAGCTGGCGTTCGTCACCATGCTGTTGGTCATCCCGCTCATGATCGGCATCTGGGAGGTGGGCCGGCTGGTGCAGGTGCAGCAGATCGTCAGCAACGCGGCCCGCGAGGGCGCCCGGCTGGCGGCCCAGGGGTACACGATCAACACGTCGGGCACCCCGACCCAGATCAAGGTCAACTCCGGCACCGCGTCCGTGAAGGACGCGGTCTGCGACTACCTGTACGCCGCGGGGCTGACCACCCTGCAGCCGGCGGACGTGACCGTCACGTTCGCGTACACCACGGCCCGCACGACCGACTACGTCCCGATCTCGACCGACCCGCCCGGGACCAGCTACCCGGCCGGCAGCAAGCCGCCCGACCCGTGTTACGGGGAGAAGGGGCAGATCTTCACGGTCTACGTGCGCGTCCCGTGGAGCAAGGTCCGCTGGATCAACATGGGCCTGGTCAACCCGACCGAGGTCACGTTCACCGTCACCTGGCAGATGCTGACCGACGAGCGGTTCCAGGTCAACGCGTCGCTGCCCACCTGGTGAGCCGGCCCGCCGGCCGCTCTGATCGGACGAAACACCGCACCGAGACGCACCCATGCTCAGCACCCGGTTCCGCCGCCCCCGCCGCCGCCGCGGCATGACCATCGTCGAATCGGCGCTGGTGCTGTCGGTGTTCCTGCTGCTCCTGTTCGGGATGTTCGAGTACTGCCGGTTCCTGCTGGTCCTGCACGTGAGCAACAACGCGGCCCGCGAGGGCGCGCGGTACGCGGTCGTGAACCTGGATAAGCCGTCGGACTTCGATTACAACGATTACGTCGACGCCAACGGCACGCGGTACACCAACATTCAGGATTACACCAAGGCGCGGCTGAGCGGGGTGAAGAACACCCTCGAAACGCCCGCCGCGTACACGAGCCAGGGCCCGTCCGCCATCGTCGCGTGCTACGCCGTGGACCCGAGCGGGCTGGCCCAGACCCCGCCCCTCGTGCAGCCGAAGAAGAAGGCCGCGGTGGTCCCGGACCCGTTCATCAAGAACGACCCCAACCGCGTGCCGTGGAACTCGGCCGTGTTCACCGAGAAGATCGCCGTGACCGTTTACGGCGTCTACCGCCCGGTCCTCCCCACCTTCCTGTTCATGCCGCAGACCATCGACGTCAAGGTGACGGCGCTCATGGGGAGCGAAGGCTAACGCCGAGTTCCGAGTCGAAGACAAAGGCCCCAGAGGCTTTCAACTCGGAACTTGGAACTTGGAGCTCGGAGCTTCCAGTTGGAACGGCGGCTGCCCGGCGCGCGCCCGGAGCCGGTTCACCGCACCCAGGATCACCCGGCGCGTGACCAGCCACTTCTCGCACCGGTGCTTGCCGGGGAAGTCGATACACATCACCCCCATCAGGACCGTGAGCAACCCCTGGCCGGGCACGCCGGGCAGCGACAGCACGATCCCCAGTGCGATCAGAAAGTACCCGAGCACGTTCCGGGTGAGGGTCGCGAGCACCTTCAGGACGGGGTGGCGGTCGATCGGCCGGCGCGCCTCGGGATTCACGAAGTAATCCGCCGGCAACCGGGCCAGGACGTACCCGACGATGACCAGGCTGATCGCGGCCATGCTCACGGCCAGGCCGACGCTCAGCGCGGCCAGGTGCCACCCGTTCCACCCGTCGGGCAACCGACTCGACAGCCACTCCGGCATCTCAAGTGCCTCCGCGCAGCGCCGCCCGTATTCTACCCGCGTCCGCACCGCGAACGGGGGATAACTCCGATATGACGCCGGAAACCGAAATCGTCGCCTGCCCGGCGTGTAAGCACCTCTTGCGCGTGCCGCTCGACTGGCTGGGCACGCAGGTCCAGTGCCCGGAGTGCAAGGCAATGTTCCGCGCGCCGGTGCGGGTCGGCGGCAAGCTGACCGAACCGGAACTGATCGCGCGGCCCCCGGCCGCGCCCGCACCGGTCCCGCGGCGGCTCGACGCGATGCTGCTCTTGCCGGCGTTCGGGCTACTGCTGTGCGGGGTCGTGGGAGCGGTCGTGAACGGGGTGTTCCTGTACCTGTTCGTCACCGATCCGGCCGGCGCGCGCGGCTGGGCGCGGAACCAGGTGCCGGCGCTGCGGCAGATAGGATTCGGCACACCCGGCACGCCGGAGGAGCAGGCCGCGGAGGACGAGCAGAACGCGGAGCAACTCGCGGGCGTGTACCGCTGGCTGGTCCCGGTGTCGTTCGCGGTCAGCCTGGCGGTGTTCGCGGGCGGGCTGTCGATCCTGTGGGGCCGGAACTACCGGTTCGCGCAGGTGGCGTGCGTGCTGGCGGCGGTGAACGTCGCGCACGTGTGCTGCGTGCCGGGCGCCCTCGCGGGCCTGTGGGGCCTCCTGATGTTAGGTTCGGACGAGGGCCGCGAACATTTCCTGACGTGACCCGATTCGCCCCGGGCCGGGATCGCGTTCGTTCGGCCTGCTATGATAACCGTTTGCTCCCGCCCGCACGAGTTCCGCGATGTCCCGCTCCGGCCGACCGACCGACGACAAGCCGCTGCCCCCGCTCTACGCCATGACCCACGGCGGGATCGAGTCCACCGCGGCCGACGAGATCACCCGCGACCTCGGCGGCGAGGTGAAGAAGACCGCGCGCGGCCTTGTCGTGTTTCGCGTGGACGAACTGGCCGACAAGGTGCTGTCGCTGCGGACGACGGAGGACGTGTTCCTGCTCGCGTGGGGGTCGGACTCGCTCACGTACAAGTCAGACGACCTCGACACGATCCGCACCTGGACCGCGCGCAAGCCGGACTGGGAGCACCTGTTCAAACTCCATCACAAGATCCGACCGAAGACGAAGGGCAAGCCAACGTATCACATCGTCTGTCAGATGCAGGGCGAACACGGGTTCCGCCGCGCCGACGCCCGGGCGGCGTTCATCGAGGGCCTGTCGGGGAAGATCCCCAACGGCTGGCACTACAACAACGAAAACGCGTGGCTGGAGATCTGGCTCACGATCTACAGCAAGATGGCGGTGTGCGGAGTGCGGCTCTCGGACCGCACGATGCGCCACCGGACGTACAAGCTGGAGCACGTCGCGGCGTCGCTGCGGCCGACCGTTGCGGCCGCGATGGTCCGGCTCGCGGGCATCGGCCCCGGGATGACCGTGCTCGATCCGTTCTGCGGGGCGGGGACGATCCTGGCGGAAGCGCTGTTCGTGGCAGAGCAGCGGAGCCGGGGGGGGCGGGTGCGCGTGCTCGGCGGCGACATCGACCCGAACGCGGTGTTCGTGACGTCACAGAACCTGGAGCACGTCGGCCGGGCCGATCTGGCGCGCTGGGACGCGACCGCGCTTCCGCTGGAAAGTGAATCGGTGGACCGGATCGTGTCGAACCCGCCGTTCGGCAAGCAGTTGTCCTCCATCGACAAGATCGGCGCGCTGTACGAGGCGTCGGCGGCGGAGTGGGACCGCGTGCTGAAGCCGGGCGGCCGCGCGGTGCTGCTCGCGATGGAGCACGAGGGGCTGAAGCGGATTTTGCAGGCTCACCGGTGGTCGCAGGCGCGTCAGACGCGGGTGCGGCTGCTGGGTCAACCGGCCGTCCTGAGCGTGTGGAACAAGCCGGGGTGAATTCCTTCGTGGGCAGGCCGCCTACTCCTTTCCCAACACGAGATCGAGCGCCCAGCACCCACGAACGTGCGTCGCGCTGGCATCGCGGAGGTGGTTCAGCAGTTCGTCGCTGTCGCAGCCGGCATCCTGGAGAGCGTCCGCGAGAATCGGCATCCGGTCGAACGCCCGCTCGGCGTAAATGCCGTTCGCGAGAAGTGCCACGTCCGATGCGCGCCACGCGGGATCGAAAACGACGGGACGAAAGGGGTTGCCGAAAATTTCGCTAAGCAAGACAAGCTGAGCTGCCTTCAACCCTGCATCCAATGCCATTTCTCTCAGCGTGTAGGACAGCATCGACGAGGTCGGCGGATTATCGGTCGCGTACAGAGGGACGTGCGCGGCCGCTGCAAGCAGTTCCTCACTTCGTGGGATGCGGTTGCAGGCAGTTACCGCAGCGTTGCGGATGGCGGCGTACTCCCGCTGATTCACACCGGTTAATCCGGCTTCTGCCATCTGCTCAGCCAGTTCAATTGCCGCGCGAGTGCTCTTATCCTGCAACCGGTCCCAGATCGCCCGGCAGCAGTGGCAGGCGAGCAGCCGGAGCTTCCGATCGGTCGCCCTGCTCCGAATAAAATCCAACATCCGTGACGGATCGTCACTCACCAACCACTCTTCCTCCGTCATCGCGCACCCCGTTCACTTCTTCGGCTTGCGCTTCTGGGCGAAGATCCAGTTCCAGAACTCCTGCTCCTCGAACGCCGGCGACCAACTGTTGTGCCCCACCTTCGCGTACTCGGTGTACTTCGGGTCGGCCCCGGCTTTCTTCAGTGCGGCGATGAACTCACGCGAGCCGCTCACCGGCACCGCCGTGTCGGCGTCGCCGTGGAACGCCCACACCGGCACGTGAGCGATGTCTTTCGCCTTGCTCGGATCGCTCGCACCGCAGATCGGCACGCACGCGGCGAACAGTTCCGGGCGCCGTTGTACCGCGTCGATCGCGCCGTAGCCGCCCATCGACATCCCGATGACGTACACGCGGTCCGCGTCGACCGGATTGTCCTTGATGAACGAGTCGATCAGTGAGAGCGTCAGTTTCAGCGGTTCACTGATCTCGGGCGACTTGTAACTGCCCTTCTCCCACGGCACCTCGACGAACCGCTTGCCCTCCGGGCACTGCGGCACGATCACGAACGCCTTTTCCTTCGCGACCTCCGGCCGCGTCAAGAGGCTCGGCTTCTTGTCGTTCCAGAACCAAACGAGCTGCTTCTTGTTGTCGGTGCCGCGCTCGCCCGCGCCGTGCAGGATGACCACCAGCGGGTATTTCTTTCCGGCTTCGGTGCCGGAGGGCTTCAGCAGCCGGTACGGGAGCGTTTTGCCGTCGGATTTGAAGACGTGGGCTTCCGGCTCGGCCGCGAAGCCGGACGCGGCGACGGCGAGGGCGATCATGGTGAGAATCCAGCGCATGGGTTTCTCGGTGGGTGAAATGTGAAAGAGCCGCGGGTGACCGAAGGCGGAAGAGCCACGGATGACACAGAAAACACGGATGAAGGCAGAAAACAGAGTCGAACTCGATCTCTTCCTCGTTCGATCCGTGTTTTCTGTGTCATCCGTGGCTCTTCCGCCTTCGATCTTACTTCTTCTCGATCCGGTACAGCGCCTTCTCGGTGCGCAGCAAGAGTGCGTCGCCGTCCACCGCGAAGCTCGCCTGCGTCTTCTCGCCCAACTTGTTCTTGGCGACCTCGTCGTAGCTGTCGCCCGGCTTGAAGACGGTCGTGGTGCCGTCCTCCGACAGCAGGTAGATCAGCCCGTTCGCGTACATCGGCGACGACGAATACGCCTTCTCCACGCGCTCGGTCCAGCGCTCGGTGCCGGTCTTCGCGTCGAGGCAGCTCAGTACGCCCGCGTCCGACACCAGGTACAGCGCGTTGCCCACCACCAGCGGCGACGGGTTGTGCGGAACGTTCTTCTTCAGCGTGAACGCGACGTGCGTCTTCGTCACGTCGCCCGTGCCGTCCGGCCGGATCGCCAGAAGGGTCGGGCTGTTGTACCCGGAGCAGACGTAGACCAGCCCGTTCGCGTACACCGGCCGCGGGACCACCGAGTAGCCCTTGTCGTAGGTCGCGCGCCAGATCTCCTTGCCGCTCTTCGGGTCCAGCGACATCACCACGCCGCTGCCCGGAGAGATGAGCTGTTCCTGGCCCTTCACGTTAATGAGTAGCGGCGTCGTGAACGAGAACGGGTTCGCGCCGGTGGTGTTGTTCCGCGGCGTCGTCCACGCGACCTTCCCGTTCGTCTTGTCGAGCGCCACCGCCATTTGCTTGTCGGTGCCGTCGATGCTGAAGACGAGGTTCCGGCCCGCGATCACCGGCGAACCGCCGTTGCCGTGGACCGGGTTGTACTTCAGTTCCTGCGTCGCCCACACCTTCGAGCCGTCCGCGGCCTTCAGGCACGCGGTGCCCATGTGCCCGAAGTGAACGTACACGTTCCCGTCTTCCACGACCGGCGTCGCGCTGGCGTGGCTGTTCTTCTTGTGGATCTTCGCCGCCGCCGCGTCCTGCTTGAACACCTCCACGTTCCACACGATCGAGCCCGTCCGCGCGTCGAGGCACAGCACGCGGAGCGACTGCCCGCCGCCGTCCGGAACCGCGGTCGTGAGGTAGACCTTCCCGCCCGCGACCACCGGCGACGACCAGCCGAGGCCGGGCAGTTCCTTCCGCCACGTCACGTTCTTACCCGGCCCCCACTCGGTCGCGAGCTTCGCGTCGGAGTGCCCCTGGCCGTCCGGTCCGCGGAACTGGTACCAGTCGGCGGCGTGCAGGGTGAGGGCGAATGTGAGTGCGAGGAAACAGACCGCGAGCAGGCGATGCATGGGTGAAGGCTCCGCGGAGAGGCGGTGGGTGGCGGGAGGGACGAATACACTTTACGTCGAACCGGTCGGCGGGTCTTTGGGAAAGTTGTCGGGGGCCGAAACCGTCGGCGCGGGCTTCGCCTGGAGACGCTTTGCGGCCCACACCAGCACGAGGGCGGTCAGCACGAACACGAGCACCAGCGCGCCGGTGAAGAGGACGAACGCGGCGTCGGCCTTCGCGTCCGCAATGGCGTCTTCCGGGAGGTGCCAGCCCGGGCGCCCGACGGCGACCCGCACCCGCAAAGGGGCGCCGGCGCGGGTGGCGCCGTGAACCTCCTGCGACACCCGCACCCAGCCGCCGGACCGCTCCGCGCCGTCGTGCGCGAACGCGTACCGGACGCGGTACACGGTGCTCCCGCGAGAGGGGTACGCGTTCCAGTCGGTCGCGCGCCCCCCGACCGTCGGGCCGTTCTCGATCTGCTGCAACTTGTGAAGCCGGAAGCCGCCGAGCGCGAGCGCCCCGCCGCTCACCGCCAGCGCGAGCACGATGGCCGTGATCGTCTTCGCCCCGCTCTTCGACATCTCGTGCTCCGCGGCACGCGGCCGGTTCGTGGTCGCCGATCAGCTTATTCGGGGCGACCGGCGCGCCGTGCCGCCGACCTTATCGACCGCGCCACCCCGGCGCGTTCTTCAGGTGATTCGGGACTCGCGCGGATAAAATGTCAGCATGAAACGCGCCATAAAAATCGTGTTGGCGTTGATGACCGCGCCGGGTCTCGCGTTCGCGGCCGCCTTCGCGCGCTCGGACGAGCCGACGGTGCCGGCCCCCGCACCCGTCGCGTTCGGCGATTCCACGATCCGCGCCAGAGCCGGCGCGTCGGAGATCGTCATCACGACTTCGGCGCGCAACGCGGGGGCGATCAAATCGCTCGCGTGGGGCGGGATGGAGTTCGTCGATGATTTCGACCACGGCCGGCAGATCCAGTCGGCGAGCAACTTCGACCGCGGGAAGCCGTTCGTGCCGGAGGTGTTCAACCCGACCGAGGCCGGCAGCATGGCCGACGGCCGCGGCCCGACTTCTACCAGCAAGTTGCTCGAACTGAGCGCCAAGGAGAACCAACTCGTCACGCTTAACCGCATGGCGTTCTGGCTCAAGCCGGGCGAAAAATCGCAAGGCCACCCGGCGCGGAACACCGCGGCGCTGTCCGACCACTACCTCGCGAAGCGCGTTACCATCGGGCACAAGAACCTGCCGCACGCGATCGAATACCGCGTCACGTTTCTCGTCCCCGGTGGCGAAAAGCACACCTACGCGCAGTTCGAGGCCGTGACCGGCTACATGCCGCCCGCGTTCGGCACGTTCTTCCGGTTCGATGCCAAAGAGGGCAAACTCAAACCGCTCGGTGACGGCCCGGGTGAGCAACCCGACCCCGTGGTGCTCTCGACGACCGACGGCAAACACGCAATGGGCGTCTATTCGCCCGATCAGCCCAGCAAGGGGTTTGAGGGGGCCGGGTACGGGCGGTTCCGGTTCGCGGCGGAGAAGGTGGTGAAGTGGAACTGTGTGTTCCGTTTAAAAGGCCCGGAAGGTGTGGCGGGCGGCGAGTATCAGTTCCGTTGCTTCGTCGTGGTGGGCACGTCGGCCGACTGCGAGGCGACGATCGCCGCGCTGATCGCGGAGTTCGCGAAGCCGTGAGTGCCGGTCGCGCCGGTTGTGCGGGGCGCGCTCGGAGGGCGGGTCGGACTCTCATCGGTTGCGCGCTCCCCGTATCCCCGCGATTCGATATGATCGCGCCAGTCGGAACCGTCGCCCGCAGTGGAGTGCGATTCGTTCTGGAGTGCGAGGCCCGCGTGATCCGGTTCAACTGTCCCAACTGTGGACGGCCCTACGAACTGCCCGACGCGCTGGCCGGTCTGCCGCTGGTGTGCAAGCAGTGCGCCCAGCGCATCACGCCGCCCGAGCCGTCGCCGGAACCGCCCCCGGTCGCGGTACCCAGGTCCGCACCCGCGTCTGCGGAAAAGCCGCCACTCAAGGCCGCCGGGGTGCCGAAACCGCCCCCCCCGGCGCCGGTCAAACCGCCCCCCGTACCCGCGAAGTCCTCCGTTCCGCAGCCGGACGAACCGGAAGACGACGACGTGCTCGTGAGCAAGCCGGACGACTCGCCGGACATCGATTTCAACATCGGCGGGCCGACCGCGGCCAGCCTCAGCGAGGCGGCGCGGACCCGGCCGTCCGGGTTATCCGATTCGACACGCCGCCCGCCCGACCTCAGCGGCGCGATCGGTCCCGGGGGCGATTCCGTTCCCGGTCTCAACCTCGATCTGCTCGGCCCGCCCGTGCCCGCACCGCCTCCGGAGCCGTCCGTGCCCCCACCGCCACCGGAAGCGCCGCCCGCGCCGGAGGAGAGGCCCGAGGCGACGATGCTCCCGTTCCTGGCCGATCTGGGGGCGTTCGCGCTGCTGGTGGTTGCGGGGTTGCTGCTCGGCGAATTCCTGGCCCAAAAGCCGATGGGTCAGGTGATATCGGAAGCCGGGGCGGCCGCGAAGTTCCCGCCCGTCGATCTGTTGCTCCTGATCGGGCCGCCGGCGGTCTTCGGACTCGTCTATCTGCTGCTCGGCAGCCGCGAGCGCACGCTCGGCGCGTGGCTGCGGCGCCGACGACGCTCTGCGGAATAAGCCCGACGGAAGACCGGGCACGTTCGCCCGCGGTCGCCTTTCGGATTCCGGGCTCCGAATTTATCGGCCTTTCGCCGCCTCGGCGGCGATGGACGGGCGTCGGGCCGGGCCGAGCGACGGCAGGTCGGACGCGGGGCCGGGGCTCGTCTGGCGCGCGCGAACGACCAGCACGCGCTGCCGCGGCTGGCCGTTGGCTTCCACCGCGAACAGCGCCGCCCCCAGCGTGTCGGGCTGGTCGGCCTGCCAGCCGATCACCAGATATTCGCTACGGCCGAGCGAGGCGTCGAAGCCCAGCACCGAGTAGCGGGCCAGCGGAACCTCTTCGAACTTTACGAACCCGGTGCCGTCGGCCGACGGGCGCAGCCACTCCCGCTTCTCGCCGTGTTGGATCTGCGGCTCACAGTAGACCTTCACCCGATCGCCCTGCGCCTCCGGGCGGACCATAACGCCGGCGCGGGCCTGCTTCAGTGCCACCGGGGCGCGCTTCCCGGCCAGGTCGGCGAGCAACCCGAACTCGCACCGCTCGCTCGCGCCGCTCGTCGGCAGCACCTCTTCTTTGCGCATCGCGAACGTGAGGCCGCGGCCGCCGAGCGACTCGGATTCCGATTCCAGCAGCGTCTGGAACCGCGGCGGCAGGCTCCCGGACAGGACCCCGGCCCGCAGCCCGTTCTCGTTCAGAAGGGTGCGCGTCTCCTGGGACCCCACCGGCACCGCGTCCGTCCACAGATCGCGGTTGAGGAACCGATCGCCCAGCGGGCGCTCCAGGATGACCGATTCGAGGTACACCCCCTCGACCGGCACGACCGGGGCGAGCGACCGCGCGACCGATTCGGCGGTCGGCCGCGCGGCGCGGGTCAGGCACCCCCCGGCGCCGGCCAACGCGCAGACCACGATCGCCCACCACGCCCACCGCATCGGTTCGCACGCCTGCTAGAGGAATGTTTCCCGCTGCCCATACCGGCCGCGCGGATCGCGGTCAACCCCGGTCGCGAGCCGCCGGCCGGGCGGACCGGTCGCTTGTACTGGCGAGTGACCGACTTTCGGCGATCCCCAATGAGCGGAAACGTGTTCTATAGTGGAGATACGTGTCGTTTCGCCCCGAATCGTCCGCCCGTTATGTCCCTCCCACTGGCCGCGAACACCGTGGACGCCGCGGCCCTCGCCGACGAGTTGGCCCGGTTCCGGATCGTCGATCCGGTGCGGCTCAACGAACTGTTGGCCGAGTTCACGGGCGGCGGACCCGCGGCCCTCGCCGAGCACCTGGTGCGGCGCGGGGTGCTGACGCCCTTTCAGGCGGGGCGCGCGCTGGCGGGCGAGGCCCGGGTGTTGGTACTCGGGCCGTACCGGCTCGTCGGCACCCCCGGGCGCGGCACGTTCGGGCCGTTGTTCCTCGCGACGCACACCTCGAAGCCCGGCCGCTTCGCCGTTCGCGTGCTGCCGCTCCGCAGCTTGTGGAAGGCCAAGCAGGCGAAGCAACTCGCCCGTACCATTGCGGCGAAGGTCGTTCACCCGACCGTCGTTCCGCTGGTCGAGGTCGATTCGGCCAACGGGTTCCACTACCTCGTTTGGGCGCACGCGGAGGGCGAGCGGCTGGCCGACCGTGTGGCCGCGGCCGGCCCGCTGCCGGCCGGCGAGGCCGCGACGCTGCTCGGCCACCTGGCCGGCGCCCTGGCCGCGTGCCACGCCCGCGGCGCTCCGCACGGCGCGCTGACCCCGTACTCGGTCGCGATCGGGCCGGACGGCCTGCCGCGGCTCCTGGAACTCGGCGCGGGGGCGCTTCTGGCGGAAAACGTGGCGGACGACGAATCGCTGTTCGACTCGATGTCGGCCGCGTTCGCCTCCGCCTGCGTGCTGACGTTCGCGGCGCCGGAACTGGCCGCCGAGCCGCACCGGTTGACCGAGGCCGCGGACCAGTACGCCCTGGGGGCGCTGGGGTACTTCGCGGTCACCGGGCTGGCCCCGTACCCGCACCCGACGCTGGTCGAAGAGCTCCGCGCCAAGCGCGCCGGACCGCCGCCGTCGGCCGCGGTCGTGAACCCCGCGGTACCGGCCGAACTCGCGGCGGTACTCGAACGGATGATGGCGCCGAACCCGGCCGACCGGTTCCCCGCGTTCGCCGAGGTCGAGGCCCGATGCGCGGAACTGGCGGCGGCCGATCCGGTCGTGGCGGCCGAGCCGCCGGTCGAGTCGCTGATGCTGTCGCGCCTCCGGGACGCCCGGCGCGAGAGCGGAGCGATCTCCTGGGAGTCGACGGGTTCCGGGTTGGTCCGCCCGCCCGAGCGCGACGACACCGACGCGTCGGTCACCTTCGAGTTGCCGGACGCGCTGCCGGGGGGCGCGGCCGAGTCGGTCGTGGCCGCGCCCGGTCCGATCCCGTCGTTCCCGTCGGCGTTCGTGGACGAGTCGGGCCTCGCGTCCGAGACGCCGACGGAGTACTCGCGCCCGATCCACACCGACTACCGCCCCCCCGCGCCGCCCCCGGACCAACCCGACTCGGTCGAAGCGCCGGTCCCCGCGCCCCTGCCCCCGGCGCCCGCGTCATCGGACCCGCGGCTGTCGGCCCCGACGCCGGTTCGGTGGCACCCGACCGAGGCGCCCGAGGCGCCCGGGAACGAGCCGGAGGCGCGTGCCGACGGCGCGGCCCCGGCCGGCTCGGCCCTGTGGAAGAAAATGAAGCGGAACCTGCTGTTCTGGCAGACCGCGAGGGACCCGGTTCAGGTCAGCGTGTTCGGCCCGCCCGCGGTGGTCCCCGGTCAGACGGTGAAAGTGACGATCTACCTGCACACGCCCGACGCGGCCGCGAACGTGCGGACGCTCTCTCGGGCGTTCCAGCACGACGCGGAACTGATCGGCACCGGACGCCTGGCGCGTGAAGTGGCGCGGGCGTCCGAACTGGCCGTTCACCTGTCGGTGGCGAACGCCGGGGTGGCCAAGACGCAGCACGAGTTCGAATGGCGGGGCCAACCGCACCGCTTGGTATTCGATTTGCACGTTCCGTGGGAGAGTCCGGAAGGCACCTCGCCGGGTCTGGTGTCCGTTGGGTTGGACAACGTGCGCGTCGGCAAGATCGAGTTCCGGCTCTATGTCCTACCACGTAAGGCGTGATCGGTTTTGTGTTATAGGTTCGTCAATTCGTTGTAGGAAATCTTTTCTACGCCGCGGTGCGATCTGTTGGTCGCCGGTCGTTGAGGTTTTCAGGCGCTACAACCCGAACGATTCGGTGCGAAATACCAAGCGCAAAACGTCAAACACGAGCGCAGCGACTTCCGCCCGTGACGGCACGCTGGTAGCATCCGTGGTATCCCGGCCGGCCTCTCTAATTCGCCCGGCCACGCCCCCGGTTTGCTCAGAGGCTCGAACCCAATGCGCTCCGTCCTGGCCCTCATCCTGGGTGGCGGCCGCGGCTCCCGCCTGTTCCCGCTCACGCGGTCGCGGTCCAAGCCCGCCGTTCCGGTCGCCGGCAAGTATCGACTCATCGACATTCCGATTTCCAACTGCATCAACAGCGAGTTGCACCGCATTTACGTGCTCACGCAGTTCCTCTCGGTCAGCCTGCACCGGCACATCGCCAACACCTACAAGTTCGACATGTTCAGCGAGGGGTTCGTCGAGGTGCTGGCCGCACAGCAGACCAACGAGAGCGCCGACTGGTACCAGGGCACGGCCGACGCGGTCCGGCAGAACATCTCCTACATCGAGCGCGAGGACCCCGACGACGTGCTCATCCTTTCCGGCGACCAGCTCTACCGCATGGACTTTCGTCAGCTCATCGAGACGCACCGCGGGTGCAAGGCGGACGTCACCATCGCCGCGATCCCGGTTCCGGAGCGGGACACGGTCGGGTTCGGGCTCCTGAGCATGGACGCGAACAGCCGCATCACGGGCTTCGTGGAGAAGCCCAAGACGGCCGAGGAGCGGCAGCCGTACTTCACGTCGGCCGAGTGGATCGAGCGCCGCGGGATCGAGTGCCGCGGCCGGCACTATCTGGCGAACATGGGCATCTACCTGTTCAAGACCGAGGTGCTCTACGAGCTCCTGACCGCCAAGCCGCTGGCCACCGACTTCGGCAAGGAGGTGTTCCCGCGGAACTACAAGACGAAGCACGTCTGCGCGCACCTGTTCGACGGGTACTGGGAGGACCTGGGCACGATCCGCAGTTACCACGAGTCGAGCCTGGCGCTGGCGGGGGCGAACCCGCCGTTCGACTTCTTCGCGCCCGAGGGCGTGATCTACACGCGGATGCGGAACCTGCCGGCCAGCCGCATCGACGGGGCGGTGCTGGATCAGAGCGTGATTTCTGACGGGTGTGTGATCGGCGCCGACACGCGGATCGAGCGGAGCCTGATCGGGGTCCGGAGCCGGATCGGGGCCGGTTGCACGCTCCGCGACACGGTGCTGATCGGGTCCGACAAGTTCGAGACCGACGCGCAGCGGGCGGAGAACCGCAAGCGGAACCGGCCGGACCTGAACATCGGCGACGGCGCGGTGATCGAGCGGGCGATTCTGGACAAGGACTGCCGCATCGGCCGCGGGGCGAAGCTGGTCAACCGCGACAACAAGCAGGACGCGGACGGGCCGAACGGTATGTACTACATCCGCGACGGCCTCCTCTGCCCTTCCAGCTACGCCCCTTGTTCCGGTTCCGCCCCGCGGTGATAATCTCCCCGGCCCCTCCCCCCAGGAGAATCATCATGTCGCGCCGGCTGTCGATGATCCCGTTCGCCCTGCTATTGGGCGTCTGTCTCGTGGCCCTGCCCGCGTGCAAGAAGAAGCCCACCGAAGACGGCGGCGGTGGCGACGGCCCCGCGCCCGGTCCGAGCGGTCCCCCCGCGGCCGTCAGTTCGGACTACTTCCTGTTCGCGCAACTGAACGCCAAGAGTATCCGCGAGAGCGCGCTCTTCTCCGAGGTGAAGCAGGCGGTCGCGAAGGCCGGCGGGATGAAGGAGTGGGAGGAGAGCGAAGTCAAGTCGGCCGCGGAAACCGGCGTGAAGTGGACCGAGATCGACACCGCGACCATCGCCGTCACCGACTGGCCGGCCAAGGGC
>JAFKJJ010000561.1:3586-28430 GCA_017306025.1 Planctomycetota bacterium | reverse complement strand
AACCGAAGATGGTCGCGATCATTTCGGACAACAATGCGTTCGACAAGTCCGTCCTGCTCAAGAAGGGCGGGAAGACCGTGGCCGCGGACCCGAACGGCTTCTATAAGGTCGAACCCGACATGTGGTTCCACTTCCCGGACGACAAGACGCTCGTGCTGGTCTCTCCGGACCTCGCGCCGAAGTACCTCGCCGGGTACGCCAAGGACCGGTCCGGCTGGCCGCTGACCGCGGACCTCACCCGGGCCGCCTCCGGGAACACGGTGTTTGCGGCGGTCAACGTGCAGAAGGTGCCGCGCGAGATGCTCACCGCGGCGGGCGATAAGTTCTCGGCGCTGGCCGCCACGCAGAAGGTCGTGGTGACGGCAAACCTGCGTGGCAAGGAACTGAGCCTCGGGGTGCGGGCCAGCTACGCGGATGCCGCGACCGCCACCAAGGCGAAGGAGCAGGCGCAGGCGACGCTCGACATGGCGGCCGGACTCGTCGGCATGGCCGCGAACGGCAAGGAGATGGCCGAACTCACCTCGCTGAAGCCGGCGGTTCAGGAGGTCCAGCGGGCGGTCAAGGCAGCGAAGATCGAGGTGTCCGGCTCGGACCTGACCCTCGCGGCCAGCTACAAGGCGGACTTCGACATCGGTCAGGTAATCACCGACGCGGTGAAGAAGATCCGCGCGTCCGCCGCGCGGATGACCGCGCAGAACAACCTCAAGCAGATCGGTCTGGGGCTGCACAACTACGAGAGCGCGAACGGCCGGGTCCCGGTTTATGGGGTGGGGGCGAACGGCGCCCTGCTCTTGCGCCCGACAGACAAGCCGCTATTGAGCTGGCGCGTCGCGATCCTGCCGTACATCGAACAGGGGGAGTTGTACAAGCAGTTCAAGCTCGACGAGCCCTGGGACGGCCCCAACAACAAGAAGCTCATCGAGCAGATGCCGAAGATCTTCGCCCCGACCGAGAAGGCGGGCAAGGCGGGGTACACGCACCTCCAAATGGTGGTCGGCCCCGGCGCGATGCAGCCCTGGGGCGCGCAAGCGATCGTCGGGATCACGGACGGCACGTCGAACACGATCGCGGTGGCCGAGGCGGCCGACCCGGTGGTCTGGACGAAGCCGGACGACGTGACGCTGCCGGCGAAGCTGGCGCCGGGTGAGCTGAAGAGGAAGTTCGGCGGGCAGTTCCCGGGCGGGTTCAACGTTGTGATGTGGGACGGCTCGACGCGGTTCGTGAAGGACACGGTCAGCGAGCGCAACCTGGCACTCGCGATCAACCCGCGCGACGGCCAGGTGCTCCCGTTCGACTGGGATAATCCGGGCTCCCCGAAATAACCGCAAACCGCACCAGCCGCGTCGTGCGCACGTCGTGCGCCCGACGCGTTTTGGCCTCGACGCGGCGCCCGCCCTCGCTATCTTCCGGGCGCTCCGCCACGGACGGCACCCATGCCCTACACGGTCGAACTCGAAGCGTTCCACGGCCCGCTCGACCTGCTCCTCTATCTGGTCAAGCGGAACGAGGTGGACGTTCTCGACATCTCCCTCGCCAAGCTCGCCGATCAGTTTCTCGCGTACATCCAGGCCATCAAGGACCTCGACATCGAGTTCGCCGGCGAGTTCCTCGTGACCGCCGCCACGCTGATGGAGATCAAGAGCCGGTCGCTCCTGCCCGTCGACGCGCCGTTCGCCGACGACGACTCGCCCGACCCGCGGCGCGAACTGGTCCGGCAGTTGCTCGAATACCGCAAGTTCAAGGACGCGGCCGCGGCGCTGGAGGCGCGGGCCGAAGAGGCCGGCACGCGGCTGGCGCGACAGGAGCCGGCCGAGCCCGCTCCCGACCGCGGCCCGAAGGTGCGTGCCGTCGAGTTGTGGGACCTCGTCAGCGCGTTCGCGCGGCTCATGCGCGAGACGCAGGCGCTCCAGCCGGCGACGATCGCGGTGGACGACACGCCGCAGCACGTTTACGAGACGCGGCTCCGCGAGCGCGTGGCCGCGGCCGGCGGGCGGCTCGGGTTCCGCGACGCCTTCGAGCCGCCGCACTTCAAGGCGCGACTGATCGGCATTTTTCTCGCGATCCTCGAACTGATCCGCCACCGCGGGCTAGGGCTCGAACAGCCCGAACCCGACGGCGAGATCTACCTCGTCGAGCTCCCCGCCGAGGACCTCCCTACCGCGCCGCCGGAGGGCGAACCGGACACATCTCCTACTCTGTCTCCTGAGCCCTGACTTTCGCCGCTGACGAGAACCGCCATGTCCACCACACCCGCGGCGCGGCCGCTGGCGCTCGTGACCGGTGCCAGCGCCGGCATCGGCACCGAACTGGCCCGGCTCCTCGCGGTCGACCACGACCTCGTCCTCACCGCGCGCCGTACCGAACCGCTCCGCGCGCTCGCCGAAGAGGTGAAGCGCCTCCACAACGCGACGTGTCACGTCTTCCCGGCCGACCTCGCCGACCCGGCCGCGCCCAAGCAACTCTTCGAGCAGATCGCGGCCGCCGGCCTCACCATCGACGTGCTGGTGAACAACGCGGGGTTCGGCGACCTCGGCCCTTTCTCAACGGCCGATGGCGCCAAGACGCTCCGCATGATCCAGGTGAACGTCACCGCGCTCACCGAACTGACCGCGCTGTTCCTGCCGGGCCTGTTGGCCCGCAACCGCGGGCGCATCTTGAACGTCGGCTCGATCGCGGGGTTCCAGCCCGGCCCGTACATGGCCGTGTACTACGCGACGAAGGCATACGTGAACTCGTTCTCGGAGGCGCTGCACAGCGAGTTGCTCGGCACCGGCGTGACGGTGACGGTGCTGTGCCCCGGCCCGGTGGCGACGGAGTTCGCGGCGGTCGCGGGGATGCAGACGACGCGGGCGTTCAGCGCCGGTCAGGCGATGGGCGCGGGGCCGGTCGCGGAGGCGGGTATTCGCGCGATGAGGGCGGGTCGGCGGTTGGTCGTGCCCGGTTGGCGGAACAAGCTGATGCTGTTCCTGGAGCGGTTCGCCCCGCGCGGGGTCGTGATCCGCGCGGTGAAGTGGATGATGGGCCGGCGCCTCTAGCGCGGCCCCCGGAACGAGGACAGAAGCCAGCAGCTTTCCGCGGCTTCTGTCCTCGTTCCGGGGGCCGCACTCCGCGTTCCGCGCTTCTCGGGCTCAGACCACCGCCAGCGTCAGCGGGGCCGTGTGGGTCGTGGTGCCCGCCATCGCGCGGCACCGCTCGTCCTCGGCCTCCGCGGCGCGGATCGCGGCGCGAACGTCGGGGTCGTCCGGGGCCAGGTGGTTCAGAACGGCCGTGATCCGCGCGTGCAGGTCGGGATCGCCCTGCCGCAACCCCTCGACCAGTGCCGGAACCGCCCCGCGGCCGATCCGCTTGAGCGCGGTGGCGGCCACGACGCGGCTGCGCGTGTCCGGTTCCGCGAGCAGCCCGACCAGCCCCGCGGCCGCCGACACCGCGGCCGGACCGAGCCGGCCGAGCGTCCCGGCCGAATCGCGGCGGACGCTGGTGTCGCCGTCCTTCAGCCCGTTGACCAGCACCGGCACGGCCGGCAGCGCGTGGACGCCGAAGTCGCCCAGGGCGCGGGCCGCCCGGCGGCGGACGCGGGCCGCCGCGTCGCGCGTCCCCTTGGCCAGCGCCGCCACCCGCTTGGCCGCGGGCACCGGCAGCTCGGACAGTGCCACGACCGCCAGTTCGCGGACCTGCGGGTTCGGGTTGTTCTGAGCTTCGAGGAGGATTTCGTAGGCCACGTTGGTCTGCGCGTCCGGCAGACCGTGAACCAGAATGGTGAAGACCAGTTTGTGCATTATCTGGGGCGTGAGCGGTTCCATGGTTCCGGGCTCGTGGACGGCGGCGACGGCCGGGGGGCGACGGGCGAGGTATCGGTTCTTCCAACTGTAGGTCACTGCTTCTGCGAAATACCCACTTGACCTCGGCGAAATGGGGGGCCGATTCCCGCCGGTTTACAACCGGTGGGCCGGTGTAAACCCCGGTTAACGCTCGCCTTCCACAACGGGGGCCGTCGCGGTACAACTTTGGAAACGTGTTTCGCGTTTTGTGTTTCGTGTTTTGTTGTTCGGAAGGCGTCACGCACTACGAAAACTCCATCGCCGAACACGAAAAGCAAAACACGAAACACGAAACACAAAACGCGAAACACCACCGCGGGGTGAAAAGATGGCGCAGCAGGCGAAATTCGTCGGTCTGGACGTCGGCGGAACCACCATGAAGTCGGCCGTGGTGACCGACGACGGCCGGCCGCTCTCGGCCCCGGTGGTCATGGACACGAACCCGGAGCGCGGACAGGACGAGGGCTTGGAGACGATGTGTGAGACGATCCGCCGGGCGGTCGCGGCGGCGAACCTCACGATGAACGACGTCGCCGCGATCGGGGTGGCGACCCCCGGCCTCATGGACATCAAGGCCGGCCTGATCCTCGACCCGCCGAACCTGAAGCCCTGGAAGAACGTGCCCGTCCGCGAGCACGTCGCGCGGTGCTTCGGTAAGCCGACCGCCTACCAGAACGATGCCAACGCCGCGGCCTACGGCGAGTTCTGGGTCGGTGCGGCCAGCGAGGCGAAGAGCATGGTACTGTTCACCCTGGGGACCGGCGTCGGCGGCGGCATCATCATCGACGACGCGATCATCGAGGGCGAGCACAGCCACGGCGGCGAACTGGGCCACATGCGGATCGCGATGCCCGACACCGGCCGGCAGTGCGGGTGCGGCGCCCGCGGGTGCCTCGAAGCCTACGCCAGCGCGACCAACGTCGTCCGGCGCGCCCGCGAGGACATGGCCCACTGGCGCGGCGCGCCGAGCAAGCTCCGCGACTACTACACGGCCAACGACGACGAGTTCACCGCGAAGGTCATCTTCCGGCACGCGGCCGAGGGCGACGAACTGGCCCTGAAGGTGGTGGACGACACCGCCTACTACTTGGCGCTGGGCGCCAGCGCGGTCATCGCGACCGTGGACCCCGAGGTGATCGTGTTCGGCGGCGGGATGGTGGCCGCGGGCGAGTGGTTCCGCTCGAAGATCGACGTCTACGTGAAGCGGTTCGGCTTACCGTTCCCGACCCGGAGCGTGAAGATCGCGTTCGCGAGCCTGGGATCGGACGCGGGGTTCATCGGGGCCGCGGGGTGCGCCCGGTTGTTGGTTCAGAAGAAGGCGTGAGCGGGGGCTCGCGACGCGGGGAGCCGACATGGCCGGGTGGGACGAGTTCGACCGACCGGCCGGGGAGCGGTCGCCTGACGAGTTGAAGCGGATCGTCCGCTACCAGCGGTGGCTGGTCGCGGTGGTGCTGGCGCAACTGGTACTGTGGGCGGGGTACGTCGGGCTCCTGGTCGTTAGCGGCCCCCGGCGCCCGGACATGGACTTCCCGGCGGCGCTGACGCTCGTCCTGGGCGCCGTCGGCGGGATCTTCGTGTTCCTGACGTCGTGGGAACTGCGGGGGGCGTTCGCGGCGGTCGTGTTCGGGCTGGCGACGGTCGTCCCGTGCATGGGGCTGCTCATTCTGGCGCTGGTGTACGGGTACGCGACGACCGAACTCCGCAAGAACGGCGTGAAGGTGGGCCTGTTCGGCGCGAGCCTCGCGGCCGTGGACGAGCGGCCGAACCCCTACGACGCCGACGAAGACGCCGGGTGGTAAACGCGCCCGCGGCGCCGTTCCTCTCCCGCCCGGACCGTCGCGGCCGGGTGCCCGGTGCCGCCGCGCACGCGCTCTGCCCTTCGCCGTGCCACGATGGTAAACTAGAACCCGATCGGATTCGCCGGAACCGGGGTCGGTCCTGCCATGACGGACGAGCTGGCCGAAGCGTTGATCGCGCTCTTCGAGCGGCTCGGGCCGTACGTCCGGACCGACCCGCAGCTGCGGGACGCCGTCGTCGGGCTCGGCCGCGCCATCACCGCCTGGACCGATCAGGTCGCCCCGCCCGCCGCTGAACCCGCTCGGCCCACCGCGCCCGTCCCGCCCCCGCCGGTCGTCATCCCGGCCGATTTCTCGCTCGCCAAGCCGCCCGCGCCGCTCGCCCGCCCGCCGGCGCTCCCGGACGAGGACGACCGCGGCATCACGCCCACCGACCTCGGCGTCATCGCCCGGCGGTGCCAGCTCAAGGCGGAGGCGGCGCGGGCCGTGGCCGCCCGCAAGCGCGGCGACATCTTCAACACCCCCGACGACCTCGTCCGGCGGGCCAACGCGCTGCCCGACTGCGACCTGTGGATGCTCCACCCCGGCGACTACGTCGAGGCCGCGAAGGCGTGGGAGGACCTGGGCGGGGCGTTCGCGGTCGGGGCGGAGGCGGCCGAACTGCTCGCGGTGCTCAAGGAACTGCCCGACGGGCTGGCCGAGCGGTACCGCGAGCGCGTGCTGTACGCGGTCGCCGAGGCGCAGGCGCTGATGTGGGCCGGGCTGCTCGACGTCCACCGCCGCGTGGACAACGACCAGGTCCACCTGTTCGTCCACGTCCGCGAGTACGCCCGCGAGGCGCAGATCTACATCAACCGCTACCTGAAGCGCGAGGACCGCGTGTCGGCCGACAGTTGGCCGTCGCTCCTGAGCCGCATCGCGGTTCTGAAGGAGCAACTGTCGGAGGCCCGCGGCAAGGCGCGGACACGGGACAAGGGGCTCACCAATCTGAAGTACAAGCTCCGGAAGATGGCCGAGTCCCCCGCGGCCGCGGCGGCCGAGTGGCCGCGGGTGCTGGAACTGCTCGAAGAGGTCGTGTCCGCCGGCGTGCCGGCGAGCAACGCCGACGTCCGCGAACTCCTGCTGCCGGTTCTGGAGACGCTGCCGGAGGACCAGGAGCCGGGGCCGAACGCGGAGCGGGTGTTCCGCGCCGTGAACGAGTACCTGGCGTCGCGGCCGGCGCCGGAGGCGGAACCCGAGACCGAGGAGCCGTCGGCAGAGGTGTGTGCGGTGGCCGAACTGCTCCGCGGGCACGAGGTGGTGCTGATCGGGGGAGTGGAACGCGCCGCGAGCGCCCGCGCGATCGAGCGCGCGTTCGGGCTGAGCCGCCTAAACTGGATATCGACCCGGCCGCACGAGTCCGTCACGATCTTCGAGCCGGCAGTGGCCCGGGCGAACGTTGCGGTCGTCCTCCTGGCGATCCGGTGGTCGAGTCACAGTTACGGCGACGTGAAAGACTACTGCGACAAGTACGGCAAGCCGATCGTGTACCTGA
Source organism: Planctomycetota bacterium (assembly GCA_017306025.1). Taxonomy (GTDB): domain Bacteria; phylum Planctomycetota; class Planctomycetia; order Gemmatales; family Gemmataceae; genus Gemmata. The sequence goes on along the minus strand of JAFKJJ010000561.1, from coordinate 21,282 downwards.
CCGGCGGGTACAACCCGAACCAGATCGCGCACCAGATCCTGGCGCAAGTGGGCGACCGCCTCCGGGCTCTGAACCGAGCGGGGTAGAGGGTAGTGTCTCCGTTTCGATTTTCCGTCCCGCGTGCCGCACTTGCTCCGAGTTCGGCACGCGGTTAGTTGAGTTGATCGACCGGACGCCAACTGTGGAGTAAAGCCCATGTCACTTGCCAACCCCTACGGGACGCTCGTGTCTGCCCTTCGCGGCCGACTCAACCCCGGTCGGCCGGATTACCTCACGCCGGACCAAGCACACGCCCAACTCGTGCGGATGGCGTGGGGGATGGATTACGGGTATGACGCGGTCCGGTGGGTGGCGTGGCTGATCGAACGAGGATACTTGCGAGAGGGTGAGTACACGGTCTCTGACGACCACAAATCCCCAAACTGAGACACTAGCGGGTAGAGGGTTCACCGCAAAGGGCGCGGCCCTCTGTGGTGAAGCCGTTGCTCACTTCAGCACGCCCAACTGTTTGCCCGCTTCGGTGAACGCGGCGATCGCGCGGTCGATCTGCTCGGGCGTGTGCGCGGCCGATACCTGCATCCGGATGCGGGCCTGGCCGTGCGGCACCACCGGGTAGCTGAACCCGATCACGTAGATGCCGCGCTTCAGCAACTCGTCGGCCATCTTCGTCGCGACCGCCGCGTCGCCCAGCATCACGGGCAGGATCGGCGTCGGTCCGGGCTTCACCGTGAACCCCGCCGCTTCGAGCCCGGCGCGGAGCTTCGCGGTGTTCGCCTTCAGCCGCGTGCGAAGCTCCGCGGCGCTGTCGACCAACTCCAGAGCCTTCATTCCCGCGACCACGAGCGCCGGCGGCACGCTGTTGGAGAACAGGTACGGCCGCGACCGGTTCCGCAGCCAGTCCACGATCTCGGCGCTGCTCGCGGTGAACCCGCCGCTCGCGCCGCCCAGCGTTTTGCCGAGCGTGCCCGTAATCACGTCGATGCGGTCGAGCACGCCGAGTTCCTCCGCGCCGCCGCGGCCGGTCGGGCCGAGGTGGCCCGTCGCGTGACAGTCGTCGATGCCTACCGCGGCCTTGTACTGGTCCGCCAACTGGCAGATGTCGGGCAACCGCGCAAGGTCGCCGTCCATCGAGAAGACGCTGTCGGTGAAGATCATTTTGAAGCGGCAGCCCTTCGCCTCTTCGAGCTTCGCCTTCAGGTCGGCCATGTCGTTGTGCTTGTAGCGGAACCGCTGCGCCTTGCAGAGCCTCACGCCGTCGATGATCGAGGCGTGGTTGAGTTCGTCGGAGAGGATCGCGTCCTGTTCGGTGAGAAGCGGCTCGAACAGCCCGCCGTTGGCGTCGAAGCACGAGATGTAGAGGATGCTGTCGCCCTTGCCGAAGAACTTGGCGATCTGCGCCTCGCACTGCTTGTGAACGCCTTGCGTGCCACAGATGAATCGCACGCTGGAGAGGCCGTAGCCCCACGCATTCAGCCCCTCGCGGGCGGCGCTCACGATGTCGGGGTGGTTCGCGAGGCCGAGGTAGTTGTTCGCACAGAAGTTGACGACCTCCGCGCCGTTGACGGTGATGCCCGACTTCTGCGGCGAGGTGATCCGGCGTTCCGCTTTGTAGAGCCCCTTCGATTTGAGTTCGTCGAGCTGCGTGCGGAGGTACGCGTTGATGTCGTCGGCCGGCATTAGGTGGCTCCGTTGTGGTGCAGGGCCATTTTACGGAGTGGCACCTTCGCGCGCCGGCCGGGTATACTTGCGGAACTGCCGGTCCTCCCGCCTGGGTGCTCCGCCATGCCCCGCACGCTCCTCTCGCTCGTACTCATTTCGTGTGCCGGTGCCGCGAACGCCGCGGAACCGCTTCACACACAGATCGACGCGCTCGTCGAGGCCCGGGCGAAGGCCGACGGCATGCCGCTCTCCGCGCCCGCTAACGACGCGGAGTTCGTCCGCCGCGCGTACCTCGACTTCGCCGGCCGCATTCCCACTTCGGACGAGGCGCGGGCGTTCCTCGCGGACGGGACCGCCGACAAGCGCGCGAAGCTCATCGACGCGTTGCTGGCGGCGCCCGAGTACGCTCCGCGCATGGCCGACCTTTTCCACGTCATGCTCATGGAGCGCCTGGGCGACAACGCGGAGTGGACGAAGTTCCTGCGCGAGTCGTTCGCGGCCAACGCAAAGTGGGACGCGATGGTGCGGAAGATGCTCCGCGCCGACCCGAAGGACTCCGCGCGGCCCGGTGCGGCGTTCTGGCTCGCCAAGCGGCTCGAAAACTACGGCCAGAACCCCGTCGATTATTCCGGGCTGACGCGCGACGTCGGCAGGTTGTTCCTCGGCAAGAACCTCCAGTGCTGCGAGTGCCACGACCACCTCACCGTGGACGACTACAAGCAGCAGCACTTCCAGGGGTTGCACTCGTTCTTCAAGAACGCCTACCTCGCGAACGCGGCGAAGCTGATCGTGGGCGAGCGACCGACGACGGAGAAGACGCCGTTCGCGTCGGTGTTCACGAAGGTGCCGATGTCCACCGCACCGGCCCTTCCGGGGCTCGCGATGCTCGAAATTCCTGCGAGCACGAAGGGGGCAGAGTTCGTCGAGCAACCGGACAAGAAAACGGGTTCGCCCGGGGTGCTGAAGTTCAGCCCGCTGAAGGAGATTTCCGAACGGCTGCCGACGAGGGCCAACGCGGACTTCGCGCGGAACAGCGCGAACCGCATGTGGTTCCTGCTCACGGGCCGCGGGATCGTTCACCCGCTCGACCTGCACCACAGCGGCAACCCGCCGTCGCACCCGGAACTGCTCGACCTGCTCGCGAAGGAGTTCGTCGCCCACGACTTCGACATCAAATGGCTCCTGCGTGAGATCGCTCTCACAAGGACCTACGCGCGGTCCGGCAAGTTGCCCGCGGGTGCGATGGAGCCCCCGCACGCGAAATACTTCGCCACCGCGCTCGAACGGCGACTGACCGCGGAACAACTGCTGCAAAGCGTGATCGTGGCGACCGGCGCCGATTCGAAGTCCGCGGACGTACTCCGCCCGAAGTACGTGAGGGCGTTCGCGAACCAGGCACGGGAACCGGAGGAAGAGGTCACACCGTCCCTGAAGGCTGCACTGTTCGTGTTGCACGACGAGGCGGTTCTGGGTCTACTCAAGCCGGCGCCGAACAACCTCGTCGGCCGGGCCACGAAGCTCTCCGACGCGGACGCGACGGACTCGCTGTACCTCGCGATCCTGTCGCGCAAGCCGAGTGACGAGGAACGCGCTGCGGTGCGGAAAATGTTGGCGAAGCACCCCGACAAGCGGTCCGAATCGCTGGGCCGCGTCGCGTGGGCGCTGCTGGCGTCGATGGAGTTCGGGGTGAACCACTGAAGGCGGCGCGGAGTGAAGAAGGGAAGCAGGAGCAGAAGTATGTCACGGACGATCTTCGGTGCCGCGCTCGGGCTGAGTTTGGCGCTCGCGTGCGGGTGCGGTTCGAAATCGGAACCGCCCCCTCCGAACGCGAAGGCCGAAACCGAAGCGCCGTCGGCCGGCGACCCGAACGCGAACCCGCCGCCGAAGGTCGATGTCCCGGCCGGTCCGGCGTGGGAAATGGATCAGAGCAAGCACGCGATCCCGTCGGCGCCGGTGCGGGGCCGCATCGCCGGCGCCGACGTGACGCCGGAGGTCGGCGTCGAGGGCGACGAACTGACGTTCCGCGTGCTCAAGGGTGCTCCGCCGACGGTCGAGCGGAGCGTGAAACTCAAGCTCGCGCCGATGCTCGTCGCCGGGCAACCGGTCCCGCCGGTACAGGGCCGCGAGTGGAAGGTGAAGTTCGACGCGCTGGCCGGCCCGGACGTGCCGGAGGTGTGGCGCGACGGCGCGGGCAAGGGGCTGCGCCTGTACCCGTCTGGCTACGCGCTGACGCTCGAACTCGGTACCCGTAAGGGCGGGAAGGTGCCCGGCAAGATCTATTTGAGCCTCGGCGACGATGAGAAGACGGTCCTCGCGGGTACGTTCGAGGCGACGTATTCCCGATCGCGCCTCGAACGCCCCGGCCCCGACGACGCGCCGTACATCAGCGGCGACGTGACCGTGACCGGCGCGAAACCCGACGCCGAAGTGCGCGTGACATGCACGGCGTTCACCGCGCCGGGCGCGTCGTCCAGGGAACTACAGATCCCGTTCGACCCGGCCCCTCTGGAGCAGGCGCGCTGGACGCGGGACGAGTCGGACAAGCTGCGGGCGGGCACGCTCGTCGCGGGCGACGGGAAGGGCCGCCCGTTCCGGTTCGAGTACGTGAAGCTGCCGCCCGGCCGTTACCTGATTTCGGCCGGGGTGGTCGGCGGTCCGGCGACGTGGAAATGGGTCGACGTACCCGCGAACGGGGCGCTCACGGAAACCCTCACGCTCGACGCGACGAAGACCGGCGGAGTCGAGGTGAGCTTTCCGCCCGACGCAAACGGGAAGGTGTTCCTCGCACCGGCCGACGCGCCCGACAAACCGGCACTGGACGTGGGGGCGTTCCACGAGATCGCGTTCCGGGTGGTGCGCCGGGATGCGGACATCGTTGTCGGCAAGGCGGCGCTGAAGGACCTCGCGCCGGGCAAGTACGAGGTGCGCGCCGGCGACCTCCGCGGGTTCGTGGACGTGGTGGCGGGCAAGACGGCCGAACTGGCGCTGGCGCCGCCGAAGAAGCCCTGACGGCGCACCGCGGCCGGCGGGCGCCCGTTACGGCCCGCCGGTCGGCTTTTTCGGGCTCGGTGTCACGTCCGCGGACTTCAGTTTCGTCCCGGACTTGTACGGCGTGTACAGCGGGTCTCCTACCAGCACCGTCATCCAGCTACAGAACAGCATCGTGCGCGAATAGCACTCCACCAGCGTGTATTCGCCCGTCGCCAGGAGCCCGAAGAACTCGGCCGGCTTCGGGAACCCCACCGTGTACGGCTCCGCCACCGGGCCGATCGTCGCGCACGCGCCTTTCTTCAACAGGTTCGGGCACCACACCTTGCTGTTCGGGTCGCGGAGCGTCACCGCCTCCGAACTCGCCAGGTGCCACGCGACGGCCCCGGGCACGTACTCGCAGCAGTCCACGAAGTTCGCGTGCGAGTACCACCCGCAGTAGAGGGCCACGCCCTTCGCCGAACCCGGCTTCAGCACCTCGCCCTTGTCGTCCAGTTCCACCGTCAGCCCGGCCCGCTCCAAGAGCGCCGCGGCCTCGCGCATCGACTCGTCGTAGCCGCCGTAACCGGTACCGGTCGGGTCGGATTTCGGGTCGTACTTGATCCCGCGCGCGTCGATCACCGCCTTCCCCTTTAGTCCCACCTTTTCGGCCGCGATCGCGTCATCGACCAGTCGTTTGGCGATCTCCGCCGACGGCCCGTCGAGCCGCGACACCATCACCACCGGCGGCTTGTCCTTGCGGTAAGAGTCGGTCACGCGCGTGGAGAGCGGGTTTCCCACCCACCGCACCAGGGGATACTTTTCCCACCACAAGAGCATGAGTTCGCTGTCCACGCTCGCCTGGCTCTCGGCGTGCGTCAGGACGCGTTCCTTCGCCTGAAGGGCGTTTAACTCGCGCTGGGCGGCGGTCAACTCCTTCGCGTCCACTTCGCCGCCGTCTTTTTTCTTCTTTTCCAGTTCCGCGAGCTTCTTGCGCGCTCCGGTGAGTTCCGGGCGGAGCTTGTCCAACTCCTTTTTCTCGTCCGCGTTGGGCAACTGCGGTCCGACGCGCAGCGGCACGCCGTAGGTCGTCACCAGTACCTTCACCTTGTCTTTTTGATCCCTGAGTGCGTCGCGGAGGGGCGCAACGACTTTCGCGTCGTAGTCCGTACGCGAAATGTCCTCGCCCTTCGGCAGATCGAGTTCCACGACGTTGTCTTTGGGTACTCCCCGCTTTGCGATGTAGTGGTCCGCGACCCGTCGCGACTCCGCGACGTTCTTGTTCACGACGAGCCACACGTCTTTCGGTTCCAGTGCGACGGCCGGAGCGGTGCAGGTAAGGAGCAAGAGCGCAGACAGTGGGCGCATGGGGGCGTCTCGGTGGAGGTGTTGGCCGGGTGAACCTGGGTCGCGCGACGTGTGACGCACTCGCCGCGCGACCCACCGCCCTTGCGGGCCAGGTTCACTGAAACTGCCGGAAGAACTCCCAGATCATTTCCGTTGCGTTGACGGCGTCCGACGGTGGGCCGGCCGTCCGCGGGTTCAGTTGCGCGCGGCCGCCGGGCCAGTGGTGGCCCAAACCGTCTACCGTCACGGTGTCGAACGTCACCGGACCGGGATAGCGGTCGATTCTAACTGTCCCATCGGTTCGATTCACGGGAATCGGCGAACACCCGATCGCGGCCGCCCACCGTTCGAGCGTTTCGGCCACCGGCGGGCGGCGCGCGAGGCGGTTGTTCCACGGCAGACGAACTTCGCCGCCGTGAAACGGGATCAAATGATCGCGGGTACCCAGCGTATAGAGAGTGGGCACCGGACGCGACGGCTTCGGATCGCTCACCCACAAGTGCCCCGCAACGGGCGCGATCGCCGCAACGCGGTCGGCGCGCTCGGCCGTGAATCGGAACGTCATCCCTGCCCCGTTCGAGAAACCGGTCACAAACACACGCCGCGGATCGACATCACACCGATTCACCGCGTCGTCAATCACGGAGGCGATGAACGCAACGTCGTCCGATTCGGGCGAATCGAACGGTGAGGGTGAACCGTCGTTCCAACGGGGCGGGTTGGCGAGAAACGACGGCGGCGCGTTGGAGTCGGGGGGAAGTGCTTCGGGGATCGCGAGCGCAAAGCCTTCGCGGGCGGCGAGTTTCGACCATCCGGTTTCGTGATCCACCCAGGCGGCCGTACCGCCCGTTCCGGTCAGAAAGACGACTAACGGCGCGCGAGTTGCGGCCGAAAAATAGAGCCACTCGCGACGATTTTCACCGATTTGTGCCCCGAATCGCTCCATTGCGACGTTTTAGAGAGAGGCCAGCGGCACGGAACCTGCGCAGGAGGTGGAGAACGAAACGCACACCGGATCAAATCAGACATTCTGCGCAAAAGTTCACAAAGTCGAGGTGCTGGATGATCGTCCGGAGCCGTCCGGCCGTCTGACCTCTGGTGATTGCGCCGGGTGTCGCGTTTGCGCTCGTGGTATCGTTCGTCGTGTTGGCGCCCGCGCCAAGCAGTGGGGCTGGTGAAGCGTGTGAAAGTTTGGCGGCCGATTCCGCGCCGCGGCTTGGAGGGTCGGGTATAATACAGAGAGTTTGAAAGGATTTCGCGCCTGTTGCGAACCTTTCGTTCGTCGGTCGCGTCGAAATCTTACGGCGGGTGGGCGCACCCGTTTTCGCAAGGTATGCTGTTGTTTCCCCCCGCCTGTCGGCGCCCGGAACCGTCGACCCGCGGGAACCCCACAAGATAACCCGGCAGAACCGGACCACGGCCCGGAGCGCATACCGCTCCAACGGGGTCTCATCGCAACGCGGCGCGCGGAGCACACGATTGCCTTGCCGGTCGGGCACCCACCGGCCGGGGAGCGGACAGGACATGAACCGGATGACGCACAACGACGGCGACGACACCCGGCCCGTGGACGAACTGCGCCGCGACGACCTCGCGGAACTGGACGAGCGCGACGAGGTGGACGACGAACTGGACGACGCCGACGACGCCGACGAGGCGGACGACGACACCGCGCTCGAACCCGAGGGGCGCGACGAGGCGGCCGGCGAGGACGATTACACCGGCGGACCGGACGACGCCCTCGGGCTGTACCTCCGGCAGATGGGCTCCATTCCGCTCCTGAACCGCGAGAAGGAGATCGCGCTGGCCAAGCGGCTCGAATACCGCCGCAACCGGTTCCGCGCCGCGGCGCTGTTGTGCCCGCGCGTCCTGGCCCGCGTGCTGGAGAAGTTCGAACAGATCGCGGCCGGGCAGACGCCCATCGATCCGAACGTGGACGTCTACTCGTCGGCCGAACTGCGCCTCAGCCGCGTGCAGATCGTCGCGCGGCTCGGCACCGACCTGCCGACGCTCCGCACGCTGCTCGAACACGACGCGGCGACGTTCGAGTTGGGCGTGCGCGACGAGTTCCGCGGCGGGACGTCCGCGTGGCGCCGCGACCGCTTCTATCGGCTCGCGAAGTGCCGCAAGCTGGTCAACGAGCTGTCGCCGCGGACCGAGCTGCTCGAGCGCTGGACCGACGAGCTCAGCGACCTCGCCGACGAGTTGAAACACCTGGCGATCGCGCACGCGGAGGCCGTCGGGCCGTCGGACCGCGCCCGGCAGTTGAAACTGCTCCGCGACGCCGAGTGCCGCGCGTCGATGACGGCCGACGAACTCGGGGCCTTCGTCCGCGTGCTGCGGCGCCGGCGGCTCGCGTACCAGACGGTGCGCAAGGAGCTGGCCGAGGCGAACCTGCGGCTCGTCGTGTCGATCGCGAAGAACTACCGCAACCGCGGGCTGCCGTTCTCGGACCTCATTCAGGAGGGCAACCGCGGCCTCATGCGTGCGGTGGACAAGTACGAGTGGCGGCTGGAGTTCAAGTTCGGCACGTACGCGACGTGGTGGATTCGTCAGGGCATCACGCGGGCGCTTCACGACCACGCCCGCACGGTCCGGGTCCCGTGCCACCAGATCAGCCTGTTGTCGAAGACGGAGAAGAAGCGCGGCGAGATGGCGGCCGCGACCGGCCGCGAGCCGACGTCCGAGGAACTGGCGCAGGCGCTGGGCGTGAAGGCCGAGGACGTGCGGAGCCTGCGGGTGGTGGGCCGGCACCCGGTGAGCCTGAACGACGCGATCGGCGGCGACGGCGAGCGGGCGCTGGAGGACTTCCTGAGCGACGCTCAGGTTCCCAACCCCGGCGAACACGTCGACGCGAACTTGCTGAAGGAGCGGATCGGCGAGGTGCTCAAGTCGCTGGCCCCGCGGGAGCGCGAGGTGATCGAGCTGCGGTTCGGTCTGAAGGACGGCACCCCGCGGACGCTCGACGAGGTCGCGAAGCAGTACGGCATCACGCGAGAACGCATCCGCCAGATCGAGGCCCGCGGCCTTTTGAAGCTGCGCCAGCCGACGCGCTCGGCGCGGCTCGAAGAGTTCGCCGACGAGAACGAGTGAGCGAGCAGCAGGCAGTGGGTAGTGGGCGGTGGGCAGTAAAGACAGCAGAGCCCGGCGAAGGCATCGGCCTGGGCTCTGCTGTCTTTACTGCCCACTACCCACTCCGCTACGGCTGCTTCACGCCGCCCTTGTAGCGGGACACTTCTGCGGTGACCGGCAGGTTCGCGGACGCCTTGCTGTCGGTGCTCAACTCGGTCGAGAGCTTTTGCGCCAGCGTCTGGGCGTTGTCCGGGGTCACCTCACCGGGCGTGACGAGCATCGTCGGCGGAGTGGGCTTGATCGCGGGCGGCCGGGCCGCCACGACCGCGGCGGGCGGCGGGCTCGCCAGCGGTTGACCGTTCTGTGCGGGCGGCCCGTTCTTGGCCAGCGGTCCGACCGGTCGGATTCCCATTTCCTTGCACCCGACCAGGGCCAGGGCACTCAGAGCGAAGAGGAACGTTTTCACGGCTTCACCTCCCGCACTTCCGCGGAGCCCGAGACCGGAACCGGGGCGGCCGGGGCGACCAACCGGGCGGCCGCGGCCTTCGGGTCGGACTGCTTCTCCGGTGCGAGATCGAACGACGCCGCGAACCCGGTGCCCGACGACGGCAGCGCGGCCTTCGCGGCCTTCGGCACGCCCAGCGCGCCGACCCGCTGCTCGTAAAGCGCCTTCGCCTGCCGTTCGAGTTCGTCCACCTGCCGCATGAGCGCGTCGTCGTTGCGGTCGAGCGCCGCCTGACGGAGCTTCAGGCACACGTCCATGCGGCGCAGGTAGGCGTCGCTCTCGGCCTTGAACGCGGCCGCGACCGCGTCGGGCGAGAGCGGCTGTGAGGTGGGCGGGCGGTCCGGCGCCGCGGCGACCGGTCCGCTCCGGACGATCGGGCCGGCGGGCTTGGGCGTGCCGCCGAACATTCGCTTGTACCACGGTCTGGAATCGGTCGCGGCAGCGGGCTCGTCGGCCGCGCCGGCGGTCGGCGCACTTGCGCCGACCGCCAGCGCGGCGGCGACCCCCCAGGCCCGGAATCGGCGCATGGCTTTCCCCCAACAAAGCGACTGTGCGCGGCGCGCGGTTCCCCTCCGTCGGCGCCGGGATCACAGGTGGCAGTTCGCGGTGAGCGACGGGCTTATGCCGACCGAAAACGCGCGTGTAAAGTCCAGTTCGCGTAGGGTCCGGAGGCATAAAGGAAAGACGAACGCGGAGGAAGGGTAACACCGGTGCGTCGATCGCGTCGCGAAGCCTTTACTCGGCGGGCCGAACGGGATACGCTCGAACACGCGTCCCGACACGAACCGCGTCACACCTCATGAAGCCGATCGGCAAATACACCGTCGTGCGCGAGATCGGCCGCGGCGGCATGGGCGTCGTGTTCGAGGGCTTCGACCCGGCCCTCGACCGGCCCGTCGCCGTCAAGCTGCTGCTCGGCGAGCGCGACGCGGAGCGGTTCGCCCGCGAGGCGAAGGCCGCGGCCCGCGTCAACCACCCCAACTGCGTCACCGTCTTCGACGTCGGCGAGCACGACCGGCTCCCGTACCTGGTGATGGAACTGGTCCGCGGGGCGTCCGCCGCGCAACTGGTCGCGCGCCGCGGGCGGCTCCCGTGGAAGAACGCGACCCGCGTCGCCGCGGCGGCCGCCCGCGGGCTGGCGGCCGTTCACGCGGCCGGGCTCGTTCACCGCGACGTCAAGCCGTCGAACCTGCTGGTCACGGACGCCGGGGTGGTGAAGGTGGGCGACTTCGGGCTGGCGACCTCTGCCGCGCGGACCGCGCCCACGCTGACCGGCGACGGCGTCGTGGGCACGCCGCACTACATGAGCCCCGAGCAGTGCCTCAACGAGCCGGTGGACGCGCGAACCGACGTCTACGCGCTCGGCGCCACCTACTTCAACCTGCTCACCGGGCAGACGCCGTTCCGGGCCGGCCACGACCTCCAGGTGATGTTCGCCCACTGCAACAACCCTGTACCCGACCCGCGCCAGCACTGCCCGGACGTTCCCGACGTCTGTGCCGAGGTCGTGCTCAAGGCGATGGCGAAGAACCCGGCCGACCGCTATCAGTCGATGGGCGAACTGCTCGCGGCGCTCGTGACGGCGCTCAGCTCCGACGGGGCCGACACCCCGACCGACCCGAGCGGCGAACTGGCCCCGCTCGACCTCCCGCCCGACGACACGTTGGCGACAACGGTTCTCTCCCCGCGGCGCGAACCCCCGCGCCCGTCGCGGCGGAAACTCCTGTTCGCGCTGCCGGCGGCGGCCGTCGCCGGCGGCGGCGGGTACGCGCTGGTGAAGGCGCTCGCCCCGAAGGGCACAGACACCGGGGGCGGCGAGAAACCGCCCCCGCCGCCCCCACCGCCCCCCGTCCTGCCGCCGCTGGACGAGCACGTACTTGAGGTCGACGGACAAATCATGGCGGTTGCGGTGTCACACGACGGCCGGTCCCTGGCGGTCGCGTACGCCGAGCCCAACCACGGCGGCGCGGTGCTGTTCGAGCGCCAGGGTAACGTCTTCAAGGAGGCGTGGTGGGTGCGGGAACAGAACGGCTGTTGGGGCGTCGCCATTGCGCCGCACAAGCCGTGGCTGGCGGTCGCGGTTCGGGGGGCACAGGAGTCGATCCGGGTGTGGGACACGGCGGCCAGACGGCCCGTCGATTGGTTCGGCGCGCAGAACCTCAACGGCGCCCCGCGGGCCCTCGCGTTCTCGCCGGACGGCGCCCGGTTCGCGGCCGGCGTCCGGTTCTGGGGCCAGGAGCACGTGATGGTCCGGCTGTGGGAAACGGCCGACACCCGCCAGTTCCGTGATCTCGCGGCCCGCGACAAGTCGGTCGCCAGCGTGCGGTGTGCGTCGTTCTCGCCGGACGGGTCGCTCCTGCTCGCGACCGACGACACCGCCCCGAACGCGGCGTGCGCGGTGTGGGACGCGAAGAGCGGCGAGCAGAAGTGGTTCCGGGGCGACCCCGAGGCGGGCATGGCCAGCGCCGGGTTCGCCCGGTCGCGCCCGGTGTTCGCGTGCTCCCTCAGTCGCACCGTAAGGTGCTACTCGGTTCCGACGTTCGAGCCGGTCGGCCGGCCGATCACCGCGGGTGCGGAGCCCCAGATCATCGCGCTCTCGCCCGACGGACGGACGGTGGCGCTCAAGCTCGGCTGCGTGGCACTGTACGACACGGAGAGCGGCCGCCCGTTCAAGGACGCGTTCGACGCACCGGCCTCCGCGTGGAGCATGACCTTCACCCCGGACGGCCAAAACCTGATTGTCGGTCACATCGACAAGAAGGTGCGCGTGTGGAAGGTACCGAAATCCCTTTAACCGAGGCCGTGCCGATGTCCGCCCCCTCAGCCGACGAGCCGCTTGCCGGAATCCGCCTCGACCAACTCTCGACGCACGTCGCCACGCTCGAAGACGCGCAGCGGTTCGTGTTCCGTTACGGCGCCGCGATCCGCGGGTACCTCAACGCGATCCTGCGCGACCCGTCGGCGGCCGAGGAGGTGATGCAGGAACTGATCCTGGCGCTGTTGCGCCGCGGGGGCGCGGACACGTGGCCGGGCAAGGGGCGGTTCCGCGACTACCTGAAGACGGCGGCGCGGAACGCGGCCATCACGTACCTGCGGAAGAAGGGGCGCCAGCCGGTCGCGGCGGAACTGGACGCCCACGCGGACCCGAACAGCGGCGACGCGGCCGCCGAGCGGGCCATGACGAGCGAGTGGCAGGCGTGCGTGCTGGCCCGCGTGTGGCGCGAGCTGGAATCGCACGAGCGCCGGTCGCCGGGCAACCTGTTCTACACGGCGCTGCAGATCGTGACCGAGTTCCAGGACGCGGACTCGACGCGCCACGCGCAGACCGCGAGCGCGCGGACGAAGCGGCCGATCACCCCGGAGGCGTTCCGCAAGCAGGTGAGCCGCGCGCGGCTCAAGATGGCGGAACTGATCCTGCTGGAAGTCGCCGGCAGCATCGCGGCACCGACGGCCGACGACGTGGAGGGGGAGCTGCGGGAACTCGGGCTGTGGGGCTACGTCGCGGACTACCTGCCCGACGACTGGCGCAAGAAGTACTTCGGGCGGTGAGCACCCGCGCGGCGGACGGGTCGTCACTCGTCGACGTCCCACACGACGATCTTTCCGTTAGCGGCGCCGGCCGCGGCGAGCGTGCCGTCCGGGCTGAAGCAGACCGCCCGCATCTCGCCGAGCTTCCACCGGAACTTACGGGTGATGGCCCCGGTGTTGACGTCGAGATACTTGATCAGCGTCTGGCCGCTCTGGATCACGGCGAGGATCGGCCGCGTCGGGTGGAACGCGTAACTGGCGAACGGCCGGTTCTCCGTCGGGAGTTGGAGCCGCTTTTCCCAGGTCGCCGTGTCCCAGACGTAGAACTGGGTGCCGCTTTGCCCCGCCAGCAGTCCGCCGTCGGGTGAGGTGACGAGCCCCCCGACGTCAGGGGACGAATGCCGGGCTGTTGCCCGCACCTCACCCGTTTCCGTGTCCCGGACAACGATCCGGTAACCGCCGACGGTCGCGAACCGGTCGCCACTCCCCACGAACCCGCCGAGTCGCTCGCTCACGACGTGCGACTCGGCGCGCCAGTTCTCCGTGCAGACGGTCTTCGCTTCCGGGTCGCAGCGGTAACCGACGAAGGCGCGCGGGTTGCCCCCGCTCGTGACGACCCATTTGCCGTCGGGTGAAGCGACAACGTCATCCGCGAAATGTCCGCCGACGGACCGACCGGTGCCGTCGGCCAGTGACACCACCGAGAGCAAGTGTTCGGTGGCGTAGATCGAGATCGAGTGCCCGTAGGCGAAGAAGGCGAGCCGGCCGGACGGGTGAACCGTGAGCGCCGGGTAGCACTTCGTTTTTTGCGTCCACAGCCGAAGGCACTCCCCCGTCGCGAGCGACCGCACTTCGGACGGCCACACTTCGGGCGGATAGTAGTTGGCGCGGGCGACGACGAGGCGCGTGCCGTCCGGCGTGAACGCGAGTTTCGCGACCGGGTGTTCGCCTTCGAGCACGAGCACGGGTCACCCTCCGGCGTACCGCTTCTTTACGGACGGGATCAGGTACTCGCCGAACGCCGACCGAAAGTCGTACACCGGCGCGTGGCCCCAATCTTCTCGCGCCGCGGAATCGTTCACGTCCGCCGGCCACGAGTCCACGATCCCCTGTCGCTTCTCGTCCACCTTCGTCACGATGTCCGGCTTCGGAAACGCCGCGTGAACGACCTCCGCGATCTCCGCGGCGCTCGGCGCGAACGCGCCGATGTTGTAGACGGTCCGCGTGAGCCGCGCGCGCGGCGCCTCCATCAGCCGGACCGTCGCGTCCACCGCGTCGGGCATCGCCATAAAGGGGATGCGCGTGTCCGGGCGCACGAAGCACTCGTACCGCTTCCCCTCGGCGGCCGCGTGGATCATTTCCGGCGCGTAGTCGCTCGTCCCGCCGCTCGGCACCGTTTCCGCGGAGATGAGCCCCGGGAAGCGGATGCAGCGGAAGTCCACCTTGCCGCTCATCGTCTCCGCGGCGAGCTGCTTGTAGTGCCGCGCGTAGTACCGCCCGAGGTGCTCGCAGTACAGCTTGTTCGCGCCGTACATCGTCGTCGGCACGTTGTATTCGTCCTCCCCCACCTTCCCGGCTTTGGCCTTCACGGCCAAGCCCGGCAGGCCGAAGGCGGCGATGCTCGACGGGTAGAAGAACACGACCGGCCGGCCGTGGCTCTCGCCCTGCTTCTGGGCGAACTCCAGCATGTTGAGCGTGCCCTCGACGTTGACCTTGTGGGCCAGCGCCGGGCTGAACTCGCTCCGCGTGGAGAGCAGCGCCGCGAGGTGGTACACGCGGTCGACCTCGTACTGCGCGAGGATGCCGTCGAGCAGCGCGGTGTCGAGAATGGAACCGTTCACCGCCTGCCTCACCTTCGCGGCCGACTCCGGCGGCAGCGGGTTGAGGTCGAGCGTGACGATGGGCCGGTCGGGGTCGCCCGCGGCGAGCCGGCTAATGAGCGCGTGACCGATCTCACCGGACGCGCCGGTGATGAGCACTGAGGGTTTACGTGACATGAGGCGTGTTATACGAAGCGGGCTTCTTCAGAGTGGTCCGCTCGCTCCGCGAGCGGTTGCTTCGCGCCCGTGGAGCGAGCGGACCACCCGAAAGGCTACTTCTTGGTCGTGAGCCACTCGGCCAGTTCGTTGATCTGCTGCTCGGTGAGCGTGTCTTTGAACGCGGGCATCATCTTCGCGTCGGGCCTCACGCTCTTGGGATCGCGGATGTACGCCGCGACCCACTCTTTGCTGCGCCCGGGGCGGTTCGGGACGTCGGACAGGGGCGGTCCCTTCGCGTTGCCGATGCCCGGCCCGCCGGGCTGTCCGGCCTGCGCGTGGCACCGCGCGCAGTGTTGGTCGTAGGTGCCCTGCGGTCCGGCCGCGACCGGTTTACCGCCCCCGCAGCCCGCGAGCGACCAGACGCACCCCACGAGAGCGAAGGCGACTGCACACCGACCCGCCATGACTACCGCTCCTTCGGAGAGGAAATGAACCGATGAGGTCAGTGTAACGAAGTACGCGGGGGACGGCGGTTAGAGGGCTGCCGGGGGTGGTAGACGGCAGCGTAGATCAAGACGACCTGCAGCTCCTCGAACACCTCGTAGAAGGCGGTAAGTGGATTGACGATTACGACGCGCTCGTTGTCTTCGCGCGATTCGCCCTGCTCGGTAGGGTTGTCGCTGAGCGCCAGGAGGATTTCATCAACGGCGCGCGAAATGGCATGGGCATCGCGGTCCAGTTCGAAGGCGAGAAACGTTGCGGTGGCGATGTTGTTCGCCACCCGCTCTCGGATGACGACGCGGTAATTCATTGGCGCGCTTCTCGCCGACGCCGGATTTCCGCCAACCGCGCCCGCAATTCCTCGGCGCGCACGCCGCCACCGGCCAGCATCTCGGCCCGGGCTTCGGCGAGTTCTTCCTTTGTCGGCTCAGGAAGCAGGAACGACATGATCCGCTCGTACGCTTCGTTCGGCACGAATGTGCCGATCACGTTGCCGCTCTCGTCGGCGATCTCGACCGACTTCGTTGTGCCGCGAAGTCGAGCCACGAGGTCGGCATCGGCCACGATCCTGTTCATGCGACAACTCCGTGTAGTTGCGTCCAGCATACCACGCCGCGCACCGACACGGAACGTTACGCCGGCGCGCTCACCTCGCGCCAGCGCGCACGAACTTTGTCCGGGGGCGCGGTGCCGGTCACGCCGATCTGCTGAATCGTGATCGACGCCACGAGGTTGCCGAACGCCGCCGCCTGTTCGTGCGTCAGGCCGCTCACCATCGCACACGCAATTCCCGCGGAGCAACTGTCGCCCGCCCCGCAGATGTCGATGGGACCGGAGACGGGGTAACCGCGGATGGATACCGCTACGACGGAATCGTCGGTCAACTTGTACAAGCAGATGCCGTCTTCGCCTTCAGTCACGAATGCGTTCCCACCGATCGTCGCCAATCCGTTGATGAGAAGGCTCACGGACTCTCCGAGCTCTTTCCCCAGACTGAACACGGTGTCGAGTTCGCGCTTGTTTGGCTTCACACACACGTTCCGAAACAGCCCGATCCGCTCCCGGCTGTCGGCCATCACGAACTTCGCCGGATCGCCCTCCGCGAGCTTCGCGACGTGCTCCCGAACGCGCCTCGTTACCACGCCGCAGTCTTCTTCGCTCACCTGATCCAGCACGAGCAGCGCGTCCAACTGCGGCCACGCCTCGTCGAGCAGCTCGATGATGTGCTCCTGAATCGCGTCCGGCGTCGGGGTGCGGTTCTTGATGTCGAGCCGGTTCAGTTCGTCCTTGCCGAGCATCGGCTTCGTGTAAGTGGGCGTGCGGCGCTGCGGCGCCTGAATGATGCCGCCCTGTTCTACCGCGGGCAGCGCGCGGAGCGCCTGACGCAGTTCGTAGCCCTCGCCGTCGTCGCCGATGCACGCGATGGGGTAGATGCGCCCCAGGCCCAGCGCCGCGAGGTTGTTGATGACGGTACCCGCGGCGCCGGGGTAGCTCCGCACCTTCACCACCTGATACGCGGTGAGGCCGGTCTCCACCGACGGCTCGTTGAGAGCCGGGTCGATGTCGAGGTAGCGGTCCAAGAACAGGTCGCCGAGTACCCCGACCGTGCGCCCGGGAATGGTGGTGAGGACGCGCTCGACGAGTTCGGTGGTGAGCATGGAGGTTATTCCGGTTGTGCCGCCACGGCCGCCTTCCACACGGCCGGCACGGTGTCGCCGTGGTCGCTCTGTACGTAGAAGCTCTCGCCGCCGTCCGCGACCGTCCGCACCAGGATCGTCTTCCACGGCCGGTAATAGTACCGCGGGTCGGTCTTCGGCGCCTGCGTGTGGTAGTCGTCGCCGAGCGGGATCAGGTCGAACACCGCGGTCGTGAATTGGGTGATCCGCTCGCCCTTCTGGTGGGCCACGTTCCGCGCCATCGCCAGCGCCTTGAGGTACACCTCCGGCCCCATTACCGCGGTACCGAAGTTCAACACGATCCCGCCTTCCAGTTTCTTGATGTGCTCCGCGAACACGAGGAAGTCGGTGTAGCTGGCGCGCCCCAGAACCCCGCCGTCGGCGTTCGGGTGCTCGTGGATGATGTCGTAGCCGATCCCGATGTGAACCGTTACCGGGATCTTCAGCCGGTACGCCGCGGCC
>JAFKJJ010000561.1:0-3463 GCA_017306025.1 Planctomycetota bacterium | reverse complement strand
GCCGGTCTCTTCCCACAGCCCGAACTCGCCACTCGACACGTAGCGGGCGACGCTCTCGGTGCTCGCGCCGATGAGCGCGAACTCCCAGTCGTGGATCGGCCCCGCACCGTTCATCGCGATAAGCGACACCAGCCCGCGTTCCATGAGATCAATGAGGTGCAACTGACACCCCGCCCGCAACACGTGCGCGCCCATCATCAGAACGCGCGCCGCTCCCCGCGCCTTGGCTTCGGCCAAGCGCTGACCGATCGCGGGGACGTGCGGGTGACTGAACGCGCTCGCGGCCGGGTCGAGAGGCTTGAGCACGTCGAGCGTGAGGTCGTGCTTGCGGTCCGCGAGCGGCCGGAGGCGGAGCTGCGAGCGATCAAACTTCGGATGGGGCATCGCGGCGACCTCACGAAGAGACGGCAGAGGGCAGAAGCCAGAGATCAGAGGACCGAACCAAGAAGACCTCGCCACACGACGGCTTTTGTCGCCGGCCTTCTGACTCTGCCCCCTGATCTCTGTCCTCTTCTCCTGTTCTACTCCGCCGTTATGAACCGGTGTCCGGCGGCTGCGTCTCCCACGTATCGCCCGCGGCCATCTGGTAGCCGACCAGGTACATGCGCCGCGACTCGTCGTGGTCGAACACCATGCTGTTGGTGCGGCACTCGAAGTCCTTCGGGAGCACCAGCATGCGGAACCGTGACCGCGTCACGCCGCACAGAGCGTACAGCCGCAGTGCGTCGGCCCGGAACAGCGCGTAGAGCGTCGTGGAGACGGCCATCACCATCGACTCCAGCACCCGCGGCGTCCCCGTCGAATCGTTGGGGTACGCCTTGCCGGCCGACAGCACCCAGACCGCCGAACCGGGCGGGAGCGGGCCGGACGTGCGGACGAACACCTGCGCCAGGTTGCCCGCGTCGGCGTGCAGTTCGGTGTACCGCACCCCGTCGACGGTTACGTCGAACTCGACCGGCGGCACCAGACCGGGGATCGAGCACGCGGCCAGGACCACCTTCCGGACCAGTTCGCCCGCGTCCGGCCGGTCGGAACTGGCGAGCGCCCCTACGTCCCAGACGACCAACTTGTGCGTCCGGACGTTCGTGGTGGCCACAAAGAGGCGCCGGCCCGTCGCGTGTGCGGCGCGCAGGTCCGCGAGCGCCTCCTCGTTGAGCCGTCGGTCGAGGAGCCGGGCCAGCGGCCGCGACGACATCAGCCCGGACCCGGTCACGAGCCCGCGGACCGGGCGCCATACGTACAGGTCGGCGCGGTTGAGGTTGAGGAAGAGGTCGGCGAGCTGACGGTCGTACTTCGGGCCGAGGAACGCCATCAGCGCCACCGGCGCGCCGCTGCTGACGCCGGTGGCGACGTCAAAAGCGGGCCGGGTGCCGGTCGCGGTCCACCCGCACAGCGCGCCGGCGGTGAACGCCGCGTACTTGCCGCCGCCCGACACGCACAGTACGTTCAGCGGCTTGTCGGACGGCCGGTCCGGCGCCCCCCCCTGCATCGCGAGGGCCAGACCGGAAACGGCGTCCGCGGCGTCCGAGTGGTAGTCCTCGTGCGTTCCGTTGTTGAGCCAGACCTTATCGGCGACGAATGCGGGCGGGGCGGGGCGCGCCCCGAAGCACCCCACGACCGCGGCCAGTGCGAGCACAACCGCCAGCGCGGGCAGCCGCGCACGACCGGAAAGCTCCCATCGACCGGACGAGCCGGTTCTCATGCCACCCCCAGCAAGCTCTTAGCGGGAAACCGCGAGATAGCGAGGGCGGCGAAGCGGGTCAAGCGGCAAATCGTCACAAGTCGTAAGGTCGAAAGTCGTAAAGTCGAAGGCCCGAACCGCCGACGCCCCTGACTTTACGGCTTTCGACCTTGCGACTTGTGACTCAAGGGAGGTCTACCTGCACCGCGTGCAGGATTTCCTTGTTCGCGTCGTTCTGCACGAGCGCGACGAGTTTCAGGTTGCGCAGGGCCAGCGGCCGTTCGGCCCGCGGAAACGGCGACCGGGTCGCGGCGAAGTCGTCAAGGTACTTGGTCAGGTCCGCCCGCACCGCGTCCGGGTCGATCGTCACCGTCTGCTCGTGGTCCTTCTTGGTCAGCGCGAAGCCCTTCGCGCCGCCCGGCATCGCACGCACCACCATGTGGTGATACCGCAGCCCGTTGCCGCCCGCGTAGCGGATGCGCTCTTCGACCAGGGCGAACCGGAGCATCACCTTCTCGCCCGGCGCGCCGAGGTCGCTCACGGTCGCCTTCGCGCTGAACCCGCCCTTCTCGCCCTTCGACACCGCCAGGGCCAGTTTCACGGCCGCCGGCTTCTCCAGGAGGTCGTCGATCGCGCCGCGGAACTGCTTGTAGAACTTCTCCGAAGCGGCCGCGGAGCCGCCCGAATCGGTGCCGAGCTTGCCGCTGATGAACAGCGTCGGGGCGCCCTCGATCTGGTCGCCGTAATACTTGACGCGGTCCATCCCGTCGGCGCTGGTGAGCGGGTCTGGGGCCGGAACGTGGAAGTGGTATTGCAGCAGGATCACGTCCGTCGGCTTGTACGTCTTCAAGAGGCCGTCGAACGCGAGGTCCACGCCGACGCACGGCGGGCACTCGGCCCCGGTGAACACCTCGACCACCGCGGCGCGGTCGCTCTTGCCCTTGCGCCCGGCGAACGGCTCCGCCTTGAACGGCGGGTGCGTCTTGCCGTACTCGGCGAAGTCGCGCGCTTCGAGCTTGGTGAGCTGCGCGACGTAGGGCCTGGCCTCGTCCGGCTTGCCGGCCTTCGTGAGCGCGCGGGTCAGCGCTTCGAGCACCGTCATGCGGGTCGCGGCGGTGTCCTCGTCGGTGAGCAGCCGCTCGGCCCGCTTCGCCTGCGCGACGGCGACCTCGGTCAGCCCGTCCTGCCCGGCCAGGGCCTCGACGAGCCGCAGCGCCAGGTCGCGCTCCCACCGCGCGCCGAACCCGGCCGCCGACTTGTTCACCCGCTCCACGAGCCCGCGGGCCTCGTCGGCCGGTAGCTTCTTGGCCCCGGCCTGCGACAGCACCGCGAACGCCGCTTCGAGGAAGTCCGGGCCGTCTTCGACCTGCGCGAGCGTCTCGCGCGCCACCTCGTACTCGTCGTCGAGCTTCTTGAGCTTGCTGGGGTACAGGGTGGTGGTGCGGAGCCGGCCGCCGAGGACGGCCAGAGAGCCGTTGAGCTTCTTCTTGTCCTTGCCCAGCACGCCGTCGAAGTTGACCAGCTCGCGGCCCATGAAGCCGAGGGTGAACTGCACCGCGTCGCCGTCCACCTTCACCGACGTGACGGTCGGCTTCACCTTCAGTTCGACCGAGCTGCCGAGGTACTCCGCGGTCCACTTGCCGTCCTTTTCGGCGAACGAGACGAGCATGAGCACCTCTTCGCCCTGGCCGAGAGGCACCGTCAGCTTCCAGTTGCCCGCGACGCCCCCTCCGCCCTTCGGCTCGTCGGCGCGGAGCGTCTGCACGCCTTTGCCGTGTGCGA
>JAFKJJ010000191.1 GCA_017306025.1 Planctomycetota bacterium | reverse complement strand
CCGTCCAGTTAGATCACGAGCCCGGCCGTGTGGCAGTAGAAGTCGGCGATGAAGCCGCGCAGGATCTGCTGTCGGCGGAAGTGGTACCCGAGCCCGTTACCGCGAACGTGTTCCCAGAGGACGCGCTCCTCCGGCGTCATCTCGCGGCGCAGTTCTCGCGCGCGCTCGACCTTGTTCGCGGCCACTCTCTGACCACGAACAACGTTCCGAACAAGCGGCCTGGTTTTGTCTCCCCCTTCCTTCTTAGGGAAGGGGGTCGGGGGGTTAGGTCCTCGCATTACCGCTCCTTCACGGGCACTTTCGGTCCGGTGCGCCAGGGGCGCGTGTCGCGCCGCGCCTGCGCCGCCGGGTCGTACAGACCCAGGGTGAACTCGCTCGTCAGGTTCTCCTTCGTGATCAGGTACTCGCCCGTGCTCTCGCTCATGTCGCGGCGGCCGTTGTTCACGTCGCGCCCGCGGAGGTGCTGCACGCAGTACCACGTGGACATGTACCCCATGCGGTACGGGTCCTGCAGGATGCTCCCGACGATGTCGCCCTCGTGGATCGCGTCGAGCAGCGGCTTGCTCGCGTCGAAGCCCATCACGAGCACCTTCTTGTTCGCCCCCTGCGACTTCAGCACCTCGCTCATCCCGGTCGCGGACGACTCGTTCGGCGCGAAGATGCCGTCCGCCTCGTCCTTGAACCGCAGCACCAGCGGCCCGGCCGCACGCATCGCCGAATCGCGCGTCGCGCCGGCGTACTGGTCGGTCGAGAGCCACACCGCGTCCGGGCAGAGGTGCTCCACCGTGCGCTCGAAGCCGCTCTCGCGGTCCTCCGTCGCCTGCGAGCCCACCGCGTAGCGGAACAGGATCAGCTTCGGTTTGGTTTTGCCCCGCTTCGCCAGTTCCGCGAGCAGGTGTTTGGCCGCGAGGCACCCGCCGTTGTAGTTGTCGGTCGCGACGTACTTCACGTAGTGCTCGGTGTCCGCGAGTCCGGAGTCGATCACGACCACCGGCACGCCGGCGTCCGCGGCCCGCTTCACGCACGCGGTCATGGTGTGGCTGTGCTGCGGCGCGAGCACGATGCCGCTCGCCCCGGTCGCGACGCGCCGGTCGACGATGCGGATCTGCTCCACCGCGTCGCGCTCGCGCAGCGGGCCGTCGAAGATGATCCGGACGTGGAGCCCCTCTTCCGCGGCGAGGTCCGCGGCGCAGCGCTCGGCCCCGCGGCGCACGGACTGCCAGTGCTCGTGCGTTAAGCCCTTCGGAACGACAACGACGGTGAACTGCGGCTGTGGTCCGCCGCACCCGAACACCAGGGGGAGCGCGGCGGCGAGCAGAAAGTAGACCGGACGCGGCATGACGAACCCGGGAGAGAATGTCCGCAGAGAGTAAACGCGGGGCGAGCCCGGGTCAAGTTTTCGCGCCGCGCGAGTCGATACAACTCCGATAACGCGCTCCGCGCGAGGGCCCGCGATGCCGCCCGACCAGCCGCCGCTCAACCTGATCCGCGTGTTCGACTTCTACGTGACGCTGATGTTCGTCATCAGCCTCGTCCGGCGGTGGACCGTTTACGTCGGCGCGATCCGGCTCCTGATCGCGGTCCGCGGAAGGTGGCCCAAGCTGATCCAGCGGCTCTCCGAGCACAGCAGCCTCATCCTGAACCGGGCGTTCTTCCGGCCGGCGCTCCTGGCGCTGGGCCTCACGGTCACGCAGCTCGTCGCGTCGCGCGTCATCTTCCCGCAGGCGATGCTCACCGGCGAACAGCTCCAGACGGAATGGTGGTGGACACTCGTGATCCTCGTGCCGCTCGTGCCGATGATCGCGGTGGACGTCTATTTCGTGGTCCGGGTGGGTAAGTTCGACCACGACGAGACGGTAAAGTACTTCGACCAGGCGGAGGGGTGGCTCGGCTGGAAGGGGCCGCTCGTCCGCGCGCTGACGCTCGGCATCGTGAACCCGCGCAAGATGGTGGACGACGAGGTGAAGAAGAACCTCACCGAGTACCAGTCCACGTTGCAGGCGTCGCTGTGGTGGGTGTCGGTGCAGATCGGGCTGCGGCTCTGCTTCGGCCTGACGCTCTGGGCCGTGTGGGCCGTTCACACCTGACCGAAGTGAGGAGCACCTATGTCGACCGACCTCCGGACCGCACTGAACAACGCGATCACCGACGAACTCGACGCGGCGCTGTCGCGCATCGCGCACTGCGTCGGCCAGCTCTCCGAGGAGCAGGTGTGGTGGCGCCCGCCGCAGGGCATGAACGCGGTCGGCAACCTGCTCTTGCACCTCACGGGCAACGTGAAGCAGACCATCGCGGACAACCTCACGGGTACCCCGGACACGCGCGACCGGCCCGCCGAGTTCGCGGCCCGCGACCCGTTCCCGAAGGCCGAGCTGTTGCGCCGACTCACCGAAGTGGTTCGGCAGGCGAAGGCCGCGTTCGCGGCGGCCGGCGACGAGCGGCTCGCGGCCGTGACGCGCGTGAACAACTTCGACCTGACGGGCATCGGCGCCGCGGTGCGGAGCGTCGCCCACTTCCGCGGGCACACGCAGGAGATCATCCACATGACCCGCGAACTGCTCGGCGAGCGGTACCAGTTCGCCGGGCCGAAGTGAGGCGGTCGATGGCGGACGATCACGCCCCGAAGCCCTCGCCCGACGAGGTGAACCGCGTCTGGCAGCACGGGATGCACGAGGAGCGGCTGTTCCACGACCGGCTGAACTACTTCTCGTTCCTCGAAACCGGCCTCCTGACCATCTGCGGCATCATGTACAACAAGGAGCCCGCGGTCGGGTTCTTCGTGCCGATCACGGTGGTCGGGCTGGCGTTCACGCTCCTGTGGCTCGTCATCCAGCGGCGGCACTGGGCGTACTGCGTCCACGTCAACGAGCGCATCAAGCGGCTGGTGCCGGAGTACAAGGCGACGCTGGAGGGCTTCGCCCGGCCCGGCCGCACCGACGGGCTGTCGATCTCGAAGCCGCTGGCGCTCGCGGTGCCGGTGCTGTTCGCGCTGACGTGGGTCGCGTTCCTGGTGTGGATTCTGATCCGCGACCAGACCCCGACGAAGGTGAACGGCGAGATCACCGTCGAGCGCGTGGGGCTGGTGGTGCTGGCCGGGTGGCTGGCGTGGGTGACGTGGCGCCTGAAGCGATCGGAGCGGCGGCTTTGATGTGGTCCGGTCACTCCGTGACCGGTGCCACACACCGCAAGAAACCGATGCGATCCTCGCCGACCGTTACGAGTTCGATCGCACCGGTCACGGAGTGACCGGACCACATCAAAGCCACCCCTCCGGCAGTTCCGTGTTCGCGAAGATCATCCGCGCCTCGGCCAGCATCTCGCGCCGCGCGGCCGCGTCGTAGCGGTCCGAGAAGTGGAACAGGATCAGCTTCCCGATCCCCGCTCGCGCGGCCATCGAGGCGACCTCCGGCGCGGTCGAGTGCTTCACCGCGTCCGCGAGCGCGACGTCTGCGGCGCGGTACTGGCTCTCGCACACCACCGTGTTCACCCCGCGCAGCACCGACACGAGTTCGTCGGCCGTCGCGGGCGTCATGCGGAAGTCGGTGAGGTACGCGATCGAGTCGCCGGGCGTCGTGACGAGCAGTTCCGCCTGGAGTGCGCCGAGCGGGTGCTCCACGCCGTCGATCGTGATCGTTTCCCCGGGCGCGGCCACCGGGCCGCGGAGCCGCTTCAGCCACGGGCCGGTTTTGAACCCCTTCGCGAACAGCTTGTCGGTCTCCACGTTCACACGGGCGGCCTCGCGCACGACGTAACCGACCGACGGGGTGCCGTGGTCGAGCAGCACCGCCTCCACGGTGCACCCGTCGCCGTCGATGATGGTGCGGTCGCGCCGCGGCCACTCCGGTTGCGCGTGCGCGGTGCGGAAGGCTTCTTTCGTGAGGTATTTCGCGGTGCGCACGGCGTCCGGGGCGATTTCGGAAACGAGCCACTCGCCCGGCTGCTTCTCGTCGACGAGGTTCCACAGGAACCCGCGGAACCGGTTCTGGACGATGTCGCCGCTGCCGTGCGGCACCCAGACGCGGTTCTCTTTCGACGTGCGGTCGAAGGTCACGCGGAAGAAGAGGTCGAACCCCGCGACGTGGTCC
>JAFKJJ010000190.1 GCA_017306025.1 Planctomycetota bacterium | reverse complement strand
AGTCAGCCGCTCACGCCGGAGTACCTCGCGGCGCAGGACTGCGTGCTCATCGCCACCGACCACACCGCCTACGATTACGACTTCATCGTCCGGCACAGCAAGCTCGTCATCGACACCCGCAACGCCACCAAGGCCGTCACCGCGGGCCGCGAGAAGATCGTCCGGGCCTGAAAAAGTGCTGAGTGCGAAGTGCCGAGTGCTGAGTTACACTGTGCGCGACCGGTCGCCCGACAAAGCTGCCGGCGACTGAGCACTCAGAACTCAGAACTCAGCACTTTCTTCCCCGGTGTCCCATGTACCGCGCGTTCGGTCTGCTCCGCCCCGATTCCGACTTCTCTCTCGACGAGGCCAAGACCCGGCTCGCCGCGAAGTTCCCCGGCTTCACCGTCGCCAGCGAGAACAACCAGATCGTCGTGAGCCAGGGAGAGTGGTGGATCGCGGCGGCCCTCGTCTCCGGGCCGGAGATCAAAGACGAAACGGAAGGGCTCGTCGGCCACCTCGCGGGCGTCGAGCCGTCCGAGGCCGACGCGCTCGCCGGCTCCGACCGCCGCGTCGAGGTCTGGACCGACGTGCCCGACCCGTTCATGGAGCACTTCGACCACTACCTGCTCGTGGTCGAGACCCTCAAGAGCTTCAACGGGCTGCTCGCGGTGGACCCGAAGGAGCCCGGACTGCTGTAGCGGATTTCGGGCGCGCCCGGGCGGCGTCTGTTATCATGCCGGCATGTCGCACGCGGCATTCCTCAGCGCCATCCGGGCGAACCCGGACGACGACACCGCGCGCCTGGTCTACGCGGACTTCCTCGACGAGCAGGGAGGCCCGGCCGACGCGGCGCGGGCCGAGTTCATCCGCCTTCAAACGCGACTCGCGGCGCTGGACGAGGCCGACCCCGCCCGCGCCGCCCTCGAAGACCGAGAGAACGAACTGCTCCGCGCCCACGAGCGCGCGTGGCTCGGCCAGCTCCGCCCGGCACTGGCGAAGGGGCTGTCGCGGTGGACGTTCGAGCGCGGGTTCGTGTCGAAGATCGGTATCAGCGCGCCCGCCCTCGCCGACCACGGCGGTCCCCTGTTCGACCGACACCCGATCGCCACGGTCCGACTCGACACGCCCGTCCCGTCCGAGCCCGGTCAGTTGGCCAAACTCGCGAACCGCCGGTGGTGGGAGCGCGTCCGTCACCTGCGGATCGGTGAGCCCGCCGGCGCCTCGATCCCGACGTGCGAGGCGATCCTCACCTCGCCCCGGCTCGCAGCGCTGCGGCGGCTGACGGTTTCCGCGCGCGAGGTCCGCGGAACCGCCCCGCGGCTGGCCGACGTCCTGTCGCGCGGTCCGTGGCTCGCCGGGCTGGAAGACCTGCGCGTCCGCGACTGGCCGCATGATCCCTCGGCGCTCGTCCCGGTGCTCGACGCCTCAGCCGTGCGCCGGGTCCGGTTGTCGGGGTGCGTGTTCACCGTCGCGGGACTGGCCGCGTTCCTTTCGAGCGACTTCGCCGGCCGCCCGTGTCGCGTCGAACTGGCCGACGGCAACTTGGGCGCCCACCTGTGGCCGGCGCTCAGGCGCCGGGGGGTGAGGCCGGTCCTCCGGCGGATGGGCTTCGCCAACGTCGGCCGCAACACCGACGTCGACCTGCCGACGTTGCTTTCGTCGCCGGCCGCGGCCAATCTGGAGGCGCTCGACGCGAGCGAGACGCGGCTGTCCGGCAAGAAGGTTCTGGCGCTCGCGTCGAGCGGATTCCTGCGCCGCGCGAGCGAGATCGGGCTGACCCGGTGTCACGTCGGCGTGAAGACGATGGCCGCGCTGGCGAAGGAGCCCGCGCCGCGGCTCCGCAAACTGAAGCTCGGCGAGACGGGCCTCCGCACCGCGGGCGTGCAAGCACTGTGCGGGGCGGAGTGGTGCGACAACCTGACACACCTCGACCTCATGCGGAACGCCCTCGACGACGACGCGCTCGTTGCGCTGGCCCGGTCCGGGAAGTTCGTGAACGTGCGCCGACTCGACCTGCGCGTGAACAGCCCGGACCTGTCCGCCGGTTGCAAGGCGGAGATCGGGGACCGCGGCGTCGCGGCGCTGGCCGACGCCCCGAACTTCGCGCGGCTGCGTCACCTCAACCTGTACCGCACGCGCGTGACCGCAAAGGGCGTGGACGCGGTGCTCAACGGCCCGCACTGGCGCATCAGCGAACTGGAACTCGGCGGGTACGACCTGGGCGCCGATCTGGTAAACGTGCTGGCGAAATCGCCGCGCCTCGCCCGGCTGACCAGGCTCGGGCTGTCGTTCACCCCGGCCCTCGGCGGCGACGCCCTCCTACCCCTGGCCGAATCGCCGCACCTGTCGCCCTTGTGTCACCTGGATATCCGTTATAACAACACGAGCGACCGGGTGCGCGCGCTCTTCGCGGAGCGGCTCGGCCGCCGGCTCGAAGACTACCCGCCCGTCGGTGCCTGGTGACCCCGCATGTCCACCGAAGCCGCCCTGCTCCGCGCGATCCGCGACATGCCCGACGAGGACACCCCGCGCCTCGTGTACGCGGACTACCTCGACGAAGAGGGGCAATCGGCGCGCGCCGAGTTCATCCGCGTGCAGGTCGAACTCGCGGGCCTGCCCGAAGGCGACCCGCGCCGCAACGCGCTGGAGGACCGCGAGCACGAACTGCTCGCGGAGCACGAGTGCGACTGGCTCGGTGTCGCGCCCGGCGACGCGGATGAACTGACCGAGTGGGCCTTCGCGCGCGGGTTCGTGGAAGAGGTCGCGGCCAGCCCGTACTTCATGCGCGAACCGGGCGCGGACCTGTGCGCGGCCCACCCCGTCCGCCGGTGGCGCGTGCAGTCCGGTCAGGACAACATGCCGGAGGACCTGAAGGAAGCGGGCCAGCGCGGGTGGTTCGCGCGCCTCGAAGCGGTCGACCTGAGCGGCTGGTACACGGCGCTCGGCGAGCTGAGCGGGTTTCTGGGCCGCTCGAACTTCGGCCGGCTGCGCGAACTCGACCTGACCCAGCGCCCGGGGCTCGACGCGCTGCCGGATCTGCTCGAATTCGCACCGTTCCGCGACCAACTGAAGGTGCTCCGCTGCGGCGGGGAAATGTACGGCGAGGGCGGCCGGCTCGACGTGGCGGAGCTGCTCCGCGCCCTCGGCGCCGGCTGCCGGCTCGAAGAACTCGGCGCCCCGGGCGCCCTGTTGATGGCCGACGACGTGCGCGACCTGCTCGCGGCGCCGGCGTGCTCGCAACTCACTTCGCTGGACCTGCGCTACAACGAGATCGCCCCCGACGGCTGGAACGCCTTCCACTCCGCGGCGTGCCGACTGCGGGAACTGGACATCTCCAACACGCCGCTCGGGGCGATTTCGCTCGACCGGCTCCTCGGCTGCGGTTCGCTCGCGGAACTGCGCCGACTCCACATGAACGGCTGCGGCAGCGCGATGGCGAACATCCGCGCGCTGGCCGGTTCGCCGTTCTGGACACTGGCCGAAGAGCTCCGGATGCAGCAGGGTTCGATCCCCGAAACGTCACTCGCGCCCATCTTCGAGGGAACCGGCCCCGCGGCGCTCCGGACGCTCGACGTGGGCCACAACTGGGTCCGCGACGGCGGCGTGGCGCAGTTGTGCGAAGCCCCGTGGGCCGGGTCGCTGACGTACCTCGATCTGTCGCAAAACTATCTCACGGACGAGGCGCTCCGGACGATCGCGAAGAGCGGCCGGTTCAAGAACCTGCGGACGTTGCACCTGAACTTCAACAGCGTCTACCACCAAGACGGTGCGGAGCCCCACGAGTCGATCACCGACGCGGGGCTGCGCGCGCTGGCGGAGTGCCCCGACCTCGCGAACCTCCGGGTGCTGTCGCTGAGCGGCACGCGGGTCACCGCGGCGGGCGTGGACGCGGTCCTGAATGCGCCGCACTGGCGGCTGAGCGGGCTGCGGTTGTCGCACTGTCAGTTGCGGCCGAGCGTGCTGGACGTGCTCGCCTCATCGCCGCGGCTGTCGCGGTTGGAGGTACTCGACCTGAGCCGGATCGACGAGATCGACACGGACGATCTGGAACCGCTGGCGGAGTCGGAATACTTGTCGCCGCGCCGCAGACGGGACTGGACATGCGCGGGGTGTACGCGGGCGACAGCGCGGTCCGCTCGGCGCTGCGCGAGCGGTTGGGGAGAAGGCTGAGCGAGTGGAAGCGGCGGCCTACTGGAAATCCGCGGGCGCGGGCGGTTCGGTGACGTCCCACACCGCCACCGACGCTTGCGCCGCGACCGTCACGAGTTGCTTTCCACTCGGACTGAACGCGACCGACCGCACCCCGCGCCCGCCCACCTCGATGAGCTGCGTCTGCCGGCCGGTCTCGGCGTCCCACACCCACACGTGCCCGTCCGGCGTGCCGGCCGCGAGTCGCTTGCGGTCCGGAGAGAACGTCAGACACGTCACCGGGCGTTCGAAGCCCGCGATCAACCGCACCAGTTCCAGCGCGCGGACGTCCCACAACTGGACCGCCCCGTTGTAGCCGAGCGCGAGCGTGCGGCCGTCAGGCGAGAACGTCATCGCCGTGACGGGGCGTTTCAGCACCGATAGCGCGTACAGGCGGTCACTCGTGAGCGCGTCGAGTACGACCACCTTGTTACTCACCCCGCGCCCGGCCGCGTGAACGGCCATCGCGACCGTCTTCGCGTCGGGAGCGGCCGCGAGCGCGGTGACTTGGTCGTCGAACTCGCGCACGAACCGCTCGTCGCCGGTCGCCACGTCGAGCACGCGGACGCGCTTGTTGTTCGGCCGCGGGTCGGTCAGGGCCAGCCAGCTCGCGTCCGGGGCGAGCGCCCAGAACCGCGGGTCGGCCGGGCGCGCGTTGACGGCCGCGTGTTCGCCGCCGTCGGGCACCGTGCGGATCAGGGCGCGGTCGTCGCGCTCGCCGCGGAACGTCAGCAGGAACCGTCGGTCGCGGCTGAACCCGGCCACGCCCTCGTTGCCCTTCCGCGGGAAGAAGCCCGCGTCCTTGAACGCGCCCGAGGCAGACCAGCGGCCGAACGCCCGCGCGGTGGCGACCCACACCTCGCTCCCGTCCGGCGAGAACACCGCGTCGCGGGTGCCCGGCGCCGCCAGGACGCGCTTCGGGGTGCGGTCCGTCGGCGGCGCGCGTTCGATGTCCCATTTGTCGAACCCGGACTGCACCACCGCCGTCCGGCCCGCGCCGACCGGGACCGGCCGCGGCGCCGCGGCGCGCACCAGTTCCACCTTCCCGTGCT
>JAFKJJ010000189.1 GCA_017306025.1 Planctomycetota bacterium | reverse complement strand
GTCGGCGCACAGCCCGTGGAAGACGACACTTCCATCCGCAACTCGGTCGGGTTCGGCCGTTTGCAGGACCGCATCGGCCGATTGACGCTCGACGCGTGCCTGATGGACGGCCGGACGTTGGCCTGCGGCGCGGTCGCGTGCGTCGAGCACATCCGGCACCCCGCCGCGCTGGCCCGGCGCGTCATGGAAAAGACCCCGCACGTTTTGCTCGTCGGTGAGGCCGCGAAGTGGTTCGCGCTCCAACAGGGGTTTCCGCTGGAAGTGCCGTACACCGTCGAGAGCATCAAAGAGTGGCTCGAAAAGCACCCGGACCTGAAAAAGAAAGACCCCAAACCCGCGAAGGAACCGACCCGCGCCGACAACAGCGGGGCCGCCGACATCAACGTCAACGAATTCAACCACGACACCGTAACGGTGCTGTCCCTGGACGCAAAGGGGCACCTCGGCGGGGTCTGCACGACGAGCGGGCTGGCGTACAAACTCCCGGGCCGCGTGGGCGATTCGCCGATAATCGGGGCGGGGCTTTACGTCGACGACGAGGCCGGGGCGGCGGGCGCAACGGGCGTGGGCGAAGAAATCATCCGCATCGGCGGGAGTCTGTTCATCGCGGAGCAGATGCGCGCCGGGAAGTCGCCGCAGGAGGCGTGCGAGCTCGCCTGCAAGCGCGCGAACGCCGCGGCGGGTCGGCGCGGCGTTCACCCGGCGCGGGTCGCGTTCCTGGCGCTCGATCCGAAGGGCAACGTCGGGGCGGCCTGCACGGAGAAAACCGACTTCAAGTACGCGGTCGGCCGCGGCGGAAAGGTGGAACTGCTCCAGGCAAAGGAGATCGGACCGAAGGCGTGAGGGTTCGAGATTGTTGATTTTTGAACGACTGTTGAAGCCCGTGCGAGCGGGCGATGGGGCTTCTCGATCTGCGATCAAAAACCTGCAATCTCCGATCCGCCGGGGTACAATTCTTCTGGTCGCAACGTGATCGGCACCGTGGCGGAGGAACGCGGAATGTCGCTGGCGGTGGTAGTGTGCCCGGCGTGTCGCGGCGCGTCCCGTGTCACGCCCAGCGCGATCGGTCAGATGGTGTCCTGCCCGCGGTGTCAGACGCCGTTCGTCGCGGAAGAAGATGTTCCGATCGTTCACCCGGTTGCGCGCACCGGCCCGTCGCGGCCGGCCGCCGCTGCGGCGGTTCCGGTCGCGCCACCGCAGCGGCGCCGCCGGCTCCCGTTCGAAGACGAGCCGGAACCGGCGCCCGCCGCGCCGAAGGGGGCCGAAGTACCCGACCCGGAGCACGACCCGCACGCCCGACCGGTCGCGGGGCTGCCGGTGTCGGTGCTCGTCGGCTTAGCGCTGCTCCCGTTCGGCATTCCCCTCCTGTGGAAAATCGCCCCCTTCCTTACCGGCCTGGAGGCGGTGCTGTCGATGGCGGTGCCGGTGTCGCTGGCGGTTGCGGCGTCGGCGCTGTGCCTGGGCGTGGTCTATACGATCGACTGGACGGCCGCGACCCGCGTCAAGGGCGTGCTGATGCTGGTCGGGCTCGCGTACCTGTCGGCCGCGGGACTGTTCTTCTTGAAGAGGGACCTGATGGACCGCGTCCGCGGTCTGGGCGACGGAAACGAGTGGACGCTTGTCGAGCTGAAAGACGGGAACTGCCGAACGAAGATGCCGGGCCGGCCGTTGCCGGGAAACGACGAGAATCACCCGCTCAAGGGGCTGGTACCGATCGCGGAGTCCCGCCGCGCGCGGTGCGCGACGGACTTTCAGGACGGGTACGATTACGTGTTCGCCGTCAGCAAGGCGGACCCGGTCGCGAACCGGCCCGACGACGCGTGGTTCGACCGCGTCGGCGAGAAGTTGAAGAGCGCGGGCGGAAAACCGGTCGGCGAACCGAAGTCCCTCAAGCACCAGGAACGGCCGGACGCGCCCGGCCGCCAGTGGACGTTCGAGTTGGGCGACGGCGGGTCCGTCCGCATCGTGCGGGTGTTCGCCATCAAGGGCCGCGTCTATTACCTGTCCGCCGAGGGGCCGGGGCTGAGGGACGACGACGAGGATTACGGACGGCCCTTTTTCGGCGAGTTCTCCGTCAACTTGAATTAGTGCTCGCCGTTCGGTGCTTCGTGTTTTGTCGGCGCCACCGGCTCTCGAACGTCGCCCGCGCGCCCGGCGAGTACGCCGAACACGAAACGCCGAACACCAGACACGAACATGCAAGTCCGCTCCCTCACCGTGCTGCAAAACTGGGACTGTCACTCGTGCGGCGATTGCTGCCGCTCGTACGCGGTGCCGGTGACCGCCGAGGAGCGCGCGCGGATCGAGGGCCAGGGGTGGGGGCAGCAGCCCGACCTTCAAAACGTGGCGCTGTTCACGCACCGCGGGGGCGATACGCACCTCGCGCACCGTCCCGACGGCGCCTGCGTGTTCCTCGGTCCGGACAACCGCTGCCGCATCCACGCGGCACACGGCGCCGCGGCCAAGCCGCTCGCGTGTCGGATCTACCCGTTCCTCCTCGTTCCCGCGGGCGACCACTGGAACCTCGGGCTGCGGATGGCGTGTCCGTCGGCCGCCGAGAACAAGGGCCGACCGCTCTCCGACCATCTGCGCGAGGCCCGCGAGTTCGCCGCGGCGCTCGAAGCCGACAACGCGAAGGGCGCTGAAGGTGCGCCGCCACCCCCGCTGTACGGGTCGCAGGTCGTACCCTGGGGCGACGTCGGGCGGATCGCGCTGGCGGTGTCGCGGGTGCTCGCGGACGGCCCCGACCCGTTCGAGCGGCGCTGGCGGAAGGTGTTGTTCGTCGTCGCGATGCTCCGCAAGGCCACCTTCGACGGCGGGGGCGACAAAAAGAAAGCTGTGACGGGCGAACGGCTCAGCGAGATGCTCCGGGTGCTCGGGATGGCCGCCGATGAGGAAGAGCCGAAGGTCGCCGCAGAGGTAGCAAAACCGGGTTGGGCCGGGCGAACGGTGTTCCGGCAGTTG
Source organism: Planctomycetota bacterium (assembly GCA_017306025.1). GTDB lineage: Bacteria > Planctomycetota > Planctomycetia > Gemmatales > Gemmataceae > Gemmata. Next base: position 1,155 of record JAFKJJ010000189.1, on the reverse strand, counting down.
GTGGCGGTGTACGCGCGAAAGGACCACGGCACGGAGAAGGGACCGGCCCTGAGCGGCCCGGTCAGCCGGTTCTGGTCGGCGGTGCGGTTCGCCTCCGGCCGCGGGCACGTGCCCAAGCTCCACGCCGCGCTGCCCGACGCGGCCACGTTCGCCGCGTCCGACGTACCGACGGGCGCGGTGAGCGACACCGCGGCGGCGCTGCTCGCCCGCTGGCACCGTGTGAAGGTGGAATCGCTCCAGTTCTGCGGCCCGACGAACTTCGGCCTCGGGGTGTGGGAAGGGCTCGAATCGCTGGCGCTGACGTACCCCGTGGCAATGTGGCTGGCGCGGGTGCTGGTAGCGGGCGGGCAATCGCCGGACGCCGCGGTGACGCGGGCGGTGCGGATGGCCGACGACAACTTCGGGTTCAACCCGCTGTTGGGCTCGGCGCGGCAGAAGTTCGCGCTGCGCCTGTTGGCGAACCGCGGCGACCTCTCGCGGCTGATCGCGTGGTACGGCCGCGAGTAGTGGGTAGTGGATAGTGGGCGGTGGGCAGAGAAAGACAACAGAACAGAATGGCGTTCGGTTTTGGTCTGCTCTGTAGCTGCTCACCGCCCACTATCCACTGCCCACTATTCGTCAACGTCGAACTGTACGAGTTGCCCGGCGGCGGTGCCGCACACGCCCGCGGAGCCGTCGGCGGTGAACGCGAGGCTCGTCAGCGGCCCGACGCCCCAGTCGTACTCGCGCACCACCTGCCACGCCTTCGGGTCCCACAGCTTCAATCGGCCGGTTTCCTCGACCGTGGCGAACAGGTGTCCGGAACCGGTGAACGCCGCGTCGCGGAACCGCGCCTCGACGCGGCGCACGTCGCCGGAGCGGGTGCCGGTGGAGGTGTCGAGCACGTGGAACTCCCCTTCCCACCCGAACACACACGTGCTGCTGTCGTGAGAGAAGCTGACGAACCCCACCGACTCGAACGCCCGATCGCCCGTCGGCGGCCAGCTACAATCCGGACCGCCGCTGGCCGCGTAGCGCAGCTCGAACCGGGCCGGTTCGGCCCGGCGCCTCAAGATCCCCGGCCAGATGCCGGCCAGGTACACCCCGTTCGGGCTGAACGCCAGCCGCCGGAACGGCGACCAGTACGGGAACCCGCGTTCCGGGCGCAGCCCGGGC
>JAFKJJ010000188.1 GCA_017306025.1 Planctomycetota bacterium | reverse complement strand
CCGACCCCGACACCGGCGACCGGGGCCGGGGCGGCGACGGCGGGGACAGCGGCGTGGGCGGGGCCGGGGGCAACGGCGGGCGCGGCGGCGACGGCGGGCACGGGGGCGAGGGGGGCGGCGCCGGCGCGGGGGCCGGGGGCGGGGTGTACGTCGCCGGCGGGTCGGTGACCGGCGTGAACGCGACCGTCGCGTACAACACGGCCGCCGGCGGCACCGGGGGCGACGCCGGGGCCGGGGGCCACGGGTGGTTCGGCGGCTGGGGCGGGTTCGGCGGGGACGGCCGGACGGGCGGCGAGGGGGGCGGGGGCGACCCGGACGGCGAGGACGGCTGGGACAGCCTGGGCGGCAACGGGGGCAACGGCGGCGCCGGCGGCAACGGGGGCGACGGCGGGGACTCCGGGGACGGCGGCGACGCCCGGGGCGGCGGCCTGATGGTCGCGGGGGGGTCGGTGCAGCTCGACAACACCACGGTCGCGCTGAACACGGTGACCGCGGGCACGGGCGGGCAGGCGGGTTACTCGGAACTCGTCGACACCGGGGACGGCTTCGAGCGCGAGGGCATAGCCGGCTGGGGCGGGGAGCGGGGCTTCGGCGGGCCGATGGGCTTCGGCGGCAGCGCGGTCGAGGGCGAGGAGGGGATCGACGGGGACAACGGGACGGACGGGGTGCTCGGCGAGGACGGCGCGGCCGGGGCGGACGGGCTGGCCGACGGGGACGCGGTCGTGGTGGACGGCGGTTCGCTCGGCGCGATCAGCACGCTGTTCGGCGGGGTGTTCGTCGGGGACGTCTCGGCCGACAACTCGCTGTTCGAGTACGCCCCGACCGGTACCCTCACCGGTTCCGGCAACCTGACCGACGTGGACCCGCTGTTGGACCCGAGCGGGTTGCAGAGCAACGGCGGGCCGACGCTGACCATCGCGCTTCAGCCCGAAAGCCCGGCGCTGGGGGCGGGGAGCAACCCGCTGGGCCTGTCGACCGACCAGCGGGGCTACGGCCCGCGGACCGGGTCCTCCGGCACGGACATCGGGGCCTGGCAGTCGGACGCGACCCCGCCGAGCTGAGCACGCGGCGGGCGCGTGGGTGATCGGAAGAAACCCCTCCCCAACCCCTCCCCCGAGGGGAGAGGGGCTCCGAACTCCGGGGTTTAGCCCCTCTCCCCCTGGGGGAGGGGTTGGGGAGGGGTCGGCCTTTGCTCCGCAACTTGAAACGCGCAACGGCCCCGGAGTACCGGAAACCCGGGCTCCGCGGGTACATGCGCCCGGCGGTTGTGTCGCATCGCTCGCGAGCCGCGACCGCGCGGGCGACATAATTCAGGACCGCGGGCGTTATTCCGGTCGGGCCGGATGACCGACGCCACCTCCCGACTCAAGGGGCTGCGGGCGAAGTTGAGCAACCGGTACGGGACCGAGTTCCCGCCCGTCGAGACGCCGTGAGGACGCCCCGCCCGGCGCGGACCCCGGGCAGGTTCCCGACGCGCCGGGTAGCCTTCCCGTCATGGGACAGCCCGCTCGCAAGCGGCACAAGACCGACCCGCCGCCCCTGTCTGCCCAAGAAACCCGGTTCTGCCAGCTCTACGCAGAAGCCGGCGACGCCACCCGCGCGTACATCGACGCCGGGCTGCGCCACACCTCCGAAGCCGCGGCCGCGCGGTCGGCGCGCCAGCTCCTGCGCCGGCTCCCGATCCGTCGGTACATCCGTCAGCTTCAGACCGACGCGTCGGCCGCGGCCGCGGTGACGGTGGAGGGTCTGGCCCGCGGGTTCCAGCGCGCCGCCGACGCCGACCTGACGCGCCTGCTCGGCCCCGACGGCGAGATGCTTCCCCCTTCGGAGTGGCCCGAGGACGTCCGGCTCTGCATCACGCGCATCGAGGTTCAGCAACTGACCGAGAGCCGCCCGGACCCGGACAACCCGCGGCGCAAGAAGAAGGTGACGGTGGGTACGAAGTGGAAGGTGTGGCTGGAGAACAAGACGGAGTGCCGCAAGGTGCTGGCGCGGTGGACGCGGATGCTGGCGCCGGGCAAGGGCGGGCACGACGGGTCGGAGAAGGGGGCGGGCGGTGGGATCGACCTCGAACTCGTCGCTCGTGCGGCGGCCGTCCTGGCCGCTGGAGGCGTTCCGGGCGGCGCTGCCGTGGTGCCCGAACCCGGGGCCGCAGGCGGTGGCGTATCTGAGTGACGCCGACGAGCTGTACTTCGGCGGGGCAGCAGGGGGTGGGAAAAGCCAGCTCCTCATCGGTCTGGCGCTGACGGCGCACCGCGACTCGCTGATCCTGCGGCGCCGGGCCGTGGACGCCAAGGCGCTGTCGAAGTCCATCCTGGCGCTCGGCTACGGCGCGTGGAAGTGGGACGGCTCGGGCGGCGAACTGCGCACCCCGGACGGCCGCACGGTCGAGGTGGGCGGGGTCGAGCACGAGGCCGAAAAGTCCAAGTACCAGGGCCAGCCGCACGACGGGTTATTTTTCGACGAGCTTCCGACCTTCACCGAAAGCCAGTACCAGTTCATCATCGGGTGGAACCGCCCACTCAACCCGCGCCTCTACCCGAAGCAGCGGTGCCGCGTGGTGGGCGCCGGCAACCCGCCGACCGATCCGGAAGGCGAGTGGGTGCTGCGGCGCTGGCGCGCGTGGATGCCGGGCGCCGAGAACCCGGCCCGGCCGGGCGAGCTGCGCTGGTACACGACCGTGGACGGCCAGGAGGTGGAGTGCGCCGACGGCCGGCCGCTGGTGGTGCGCGGGTCGGTCCACGTGCCGCGGTCGCGGACGTTCATCCCGGCGCGTCTGGAGGACAACCCGGACCTGATGAAGACCGGCTATGCGGCCACGCTGGAGGCGATGCCGGAGCCGCTGCGGGCTATGTTGCGTTACGGCGACATGATGGCGGCGCGTCAGGACGACCGCTGGCAGCTCGTGCCGACGCGGTGGGTCCACGAGGCGCAGAAGCGCTGGCTTCAGCGTAAGGACGCGCCCGGTCCGCTGCGCGCGCTGGGCGTGGACGTGGCAATGGGCGGGGCGGACCGAACGGTGATCGCGACGCGTCACGGCGAGAAGCAGCCGGAGCGCGGCGCGACGATCGGGCGCCTGGTGATGCGGAAGGGGAAGGACACGCCGGACGGTCAGAGCGTGGTGGCGCTGTTAGCGGGCACGAGTTGGGGCGCCGAAGGTGAGGGCGAGGGTTGCGCGATCAACATTGACGCGATCGGGATCGGGAAGAGCGCGGTAGACGTGGCGCGTGCGGCGGGGGTGCGGGGTGTGACGGCGGTGGTGGTATCGAACGCGGCCGACTGGCGCGACCCGCGCTTTCCGCAGATGCGTTTCCTGAACGTGCGGGCCGCGATGATGTGGCGTGTGCGTTCGCTGCTGGACCCGGAGGGGGGCGCGCCGGAAACGCGTTTAGCGCTGCCGCCGGACCCGGAGCTGTTAGCGGACCTGACGGCGCCGCGTTACTGCATGAAGGTGGGCGGCCTGGCGGTGGAGTCGAAGGAGGACGTGCGGGGGCGGATCGGCCGGAGCACGGACGCGGGGGATGCGGTGGCGCTGGCGTGCTGGGCGCGGCCGGAGGTGTCGGTGAGCGTCGCGACGTGGGGGTGAGGGGGAGGGAGATGGCGGACGGCGGAAGAGACGATACGTCAGTGGTGCGGCCGGGTAAGATTAAATCGCATCTGCCAGACGAATCGGATCGAAAGGTTCCGACGGTCAACGGGGCGCGCACTTCGGGGTAGGCTCCGTAGCCACGAATCGAGTATCCTACTGTCTAAACTGGGCGCTGGCCCGGGCCTCTCACGGTCGGGAATGCGGTCCCTATGGCCGAGCCGCAGAAGAACTCCTTTTCCGTCGACACCCACGTCTTCCGGGAACTCGGCGAGTTGCTCGTGGGCCGGGATTCCACGGCTCTACTCGAACTGATCAAGAACTGCTATGACGCGGATGCGACGGAAGTTACGGTGTCCGCGCTAGATTTGGCTGACACCAGTCGCGGAAGGATCGTGATCCGTGACAACGGTTGCGGTATGGACGAGGAGCGGTTCAGGAACGGTTTCCTCCGGATCGCCTCTCGGTTCAAGGAAAGTGGTGACCGCCGGTCCGACCACTTTCAGCGCCGTTACACTGGTTCAAAGGGGATCGGTCGTCTGGCCGCCCATAAACTCGCGAAGTACATGGAGGTGGA
>JAFKJJ010000560.1:4202-29962 GCA_017306025.1 Planctomycetota bacterium | reverse complement strand
GTCCACGGCTCCTTTCCCCGGTGTTGTCTCTCCGCGCCTCGGAGAATGGCCCGCCCGACTTCCGGCGCACCTTGAAGCGGAGTTCGGACAGCCCGGCCGCCTCGCGCTGGAGCACCGCGTCGTAGTGGCGGCCGTGTTCGTCGAGCCAGTCGGCGTACGCGCCGCGGGCGGTCGCGTCCGTCGGGTCCTTTTTGAGTGCCAGAACGAACCCGCGCTCCTCGGCGTCCAGCGACACGCCTCCCCGGTGCTCGGTCGGTCTACCCCCCGGCGCGCCTGCCGAGCGGTTCGTCGGTGGTGATCGTCACCCGCCGACGGTAGCCCGATCCCTCCTCCGCGTACCGGACCGGCAGCGCCGCGCCCTCGACCACGCGCAACTCGACCACGACGACTTCGAGATCGTCCCAGGGCGTGTTGTCCATGTACCGGATCGGCCCCGCGCCCCACGTGCGGGACCGCGCGTAACTGCCCATGTGGGCGCGCAGCCGGGCGAGGTCGTGCCACGCCTTTCCCTTCGTGGTCCACCGCTCGCGCTTGTGCGGGTCGCACTCGAAGAACAGCCCGTCGGACTTGCGGCGGAGCTTGAAGTACACCTCCGAAGCGCCCGCCCGTCCGCGCTGGAGGATGGCCTCATAGCGGCGGCCGTGCTCCTCCAGCCAGTCGGCGTAGGCGGCGCGGGCGGTTGCGTCGTCGGGGTTCTCTTCGAGTGCGACCAGAAAGCCCTTTTCGTCGGCAGTCACGGCGGCCCCTCGCGGGAGAAGCGTTCACTCGTTGAACGAAGAAACCACAAAGCCGGTGGGAAGAGAATGTCCGTTCTCCTTGAAATTATAGCCTCCTTACGTTCGTGACGAGATGCCCCGCTGACGCGCGCCGGGGCCGCTGCCGTTCGCTGCTGTCGCCACATTTTTGCGATCCCGATATTCGCTTCAGATCGGCTCGCCGGCCGGTCGACTGATCCGAAACCCCGTCGCCGGCATTTGGCCGGGGCGTTCTCTAAAACACGGTGCGGCGCGATGCACGAGACCCACGACGCGGGCGCCCGGCGCGTCCGGCCGATTCTGCTCGCGGCCGCGGCGGTGCTCGTCGCGCTCGCCTACACCCAGGTCCGGTCGTCGCTGGGGCACGAGGCCAAGCGGCCGGGGGCGCCCGGGGGTGAGCGGTTCGGCAACGGGGTCGTGGTCCGGGGCGACGGGGTCGGGTACTACGCGTGGCTCCGGTCCCTGCTGATCGACGGGGACTGGCAGTTCGACAACGAGTTCGACGAACTGAACCCGACCGGGTCGTGGGTGCCGACGGCCCGCACCCCGGCCGGCTATCGCGCGAACCAGTGGTCCGTCGGTCCGCCGTGCGTGTGGAGCCCGGTCGTCGCGTCGTGTCACGCGCTGGTGTCGTCCGGCGCGTTCGGCTCTTACGCGCCGGACGGGTTCTCGCTCCCGTACCAACTGGCGGTGGCACTCGTCGGGTTGGCCGGTGGACTGGTCGCGCTCGTGCTCATGTTCCGCATCGGGTGCCGGTTCGCCGACCCCGTCGCGGCCGCGGCGGCGGCCGCGTGTGTCGCGCTCGGGTCCACGTTCGCCTATTACACCGCGGTCGAACCGAGCCTGGCACACGGACTGGCCGCGACCGCGCTTCTGCTGTTCGTCGCGTACTGGCTCCGCGACTTCGGCAGCGTGTCCGTGCGGCGCTGGCTGGTACTGGGCGGGTTGTTGGGCGCGTCCGCGCTCATGCGGTGGCAACTGGCGACGTTCGGGGTTGTGCTGATCGGCGAACTGGTCTGGACGGCGAGCACCGCCCGTCCCCGGCCCTCTGTGGGCCGGTTCTGTCGCGTCGGTGCGGCACTCGGGGCGGGGTTGTTCGTCGGGGTGCTGCCGCAACTCGTAGCGTGGCGGATCGTGTACGGGGCGTGGCTCGTCGAGCCGATGCCGTTGGCCCACAACTGGCTGGCCCCGGACATCGGGCGCGTGCTCGTGTCGTTCGAACGCGGCTTCTTCTACTGGACGCCGATCACCCTGTTGGCCGTGCTCGGAACGTTGGTCGCCGTGCGCCGGGGAACGCCGGAGCGCCGGGTGCAGGCCGGGTTGTTGCTGTTCGCGGTCGGGGTGCAGGTCTACGCGTTGGCGTCCCTCACCGGGCCGGGCGTGTTCCTGGGGGCGGCCTACGGGTACCGGTTCCTGACCGAGTCGGCCGTCTTGCTCGTTCCGGGACTGGCGACGGTGTTCGCGCTCCGCAGTCGGTGGGCCGCGGGCGCGGTGACCGTGGGTTGTGTGCTGGTCGGTTGGAACCTGCTCCTCATGGGAGCGTATCGGTACGGCCAGTTGCCCGACACGGCCGCGCCGGCGGAGCTGTGGCGCGCCGTGCGGTGGTACGCGACGAGCGCGCTCACCTACCGCGAGCGCGCGTGGATCGGCGTTGCGGCGTGTGCGTTCTTCGCCGCCGTTCTGCGGTGCCGGTGGTCCCGGTTCGCGGTCACAGAAGCCCCAGCGGCGCGGTCGGCGGACCCGGCGCCCGTCCGCCGTGCCGCGTGATGCGACTCACGCCCCGGGGCGCAGCGCCGCCTCGATCCGCGCCCGCACCTCACTCATCGGGATGCGCTCCTGTTTGAGCGTGTCGCGGTCGCGGAGCGTGACCGTGCCGTCCTTCATCGTGTCGCCGTCCACGGTGATACAGAACGGCGTACCGGCCTCGTCCTGGCGCCGGTAGCGGCGGCCGATCGCGCCGCTCTGGTCGTACACCACGTTGAAGTACGGCTTCAGCTCGCGGTAAAGCTCCTTTGCCTTCTCGTCCATCCCGTCCTTGTTGACCAGCGGGAAGATCGCGGCCTTGATCGGCGCCAGCCGCGGGTGGAACTTCATGACGATCCGCGTCTCGGGGTTACCCTTCGCGTCGGGAACGGTGTCCTCGGTGTACGCCTCGCACAGTACCGCCAGCGTGAACCGGTCGGCTCCGGCGCTCGGCTCGATCACGTGTGGCACGAACCGGAACTCGGCCTTTCGCTCCGCTTCGAGCTTCTTCTTCATCTCCTCGCGCTTCGCCTTGTCGTCCTTGAACGGTTCGAGTTCCTTTTGCAGCAGCGCGTTCCACCCCTCCTCGTCGAAGTAATCGAGTTCCTTGCCGCTACCATTCTTCTCGACCGGTGCGCCATGTGCCCTCAGATCGAAGTCACCGCGGTGCGCGACGCCCTCTAGTTCCTGCGGCTCGTCGGAGAACGGGAACAGGTACTCGATGTCGGTGGTGCCGACGGAGTAGTGCGCGAGTTCCTCCTTGCCCTGCTCGCGGGGGACGAGCTTGTCGCTCTTGATGCCGAGCGTGCTGTACCACTTCTTCCGCAGCTCGCGCCAGTACTCGTACCACTTCCGCGACTCGGCCGGGTGGCAGAAGAACTCGATCTCCATCTGCTCGAACTCGCGCGAGCGGAAGGTGAAGTTCCGCGGGTTGATCTCGTTGCGGAACGCCTTCCCGACCTGTGCGATCCCGAATGGGAGCTTCAGCCGCGACGAGTCGAGCACGTTCTTGTAGTTGGCGAAGATGCCCTGCGCCGTTTCCGGCCGGAGGTAGACCTTGTTCTCTTCCGACGCGATCGGTCCTGCGTGGCTCTCGAACATCAGGTTGAACGCTCGTGGCTCGGTTAGCACTCCGTCGCACCCCTCGTGCTTGGGGTCCGGGCACGGCAATTCCCACCCGGATTTCTCCACCTCCAGCGCGGAGAAGCTCGTCGCTCGTTGCAAGTCACCGGGCAGCTTCTTCTTTTTGGCGAGAGCTCGGTACGCAGCATCGAGCAACGGCTCCGCGTCCGAGCGGTTGTCGGCCTCGACGGCGATGACGTGTGTTGGTCGCTGCCCCGCAGCGACCGCGACGGGGGTGGGATAGTAGCCCCCGAACCAAACCTTGTCTGCGCGTAACCGTGCCCGGCACTTCTTGCAATCGACCATAGGGTCTTGGAAACCGGCCGCGTGTCCGCTCGCGACCCAGACCTTCGGGTTCATGATGATCGAGCAGTCCAACCCGACCATCCGGATCTCCTGCCCGTCCGGTCCGGGGGGCGGGCAGCGGACCATGTCCTGCCACCACGCTTCCTTGATGTTGCGCTTCAGCTCCACCCCCAGCGGACCGTAGTCCCAGAACCCGTTGATCCCGCCGTAGATTTCGGACGACTGGTAGATGAACCCCATGTCCTTGCAGAACTTGGCGAATTTCGCCATGTCGAGCTTCGTCGGCATCGAAAAAACCTCAGCTTGCGGCCGGGCCTGTCAGCGGAGCTTCTCGCGGCCCGGCCAGTGTGCGAAGTCCTTGGCCTGGACCCCGCGAAGTAGTGACGCCGCGCGAGCGCGATCGGTTCACGCGGTGCGCGGCGAGGGACATGATACGGAGAGCGGCAGAACCTAACCCCCCGTCCCCCTTCCCTAAGAAGGAAGGGTGACGGGGGGTTAGGTTCCTCGCTTCGCGCCCCCGGTGCCGGGGGGTAGAATCGAGCGCACGCTTGCCGTGTGATTACCGGAGTGCCCCGTGAAGCGAGTTCTCTTCGCGCTGAGTGTGGTTGCGGTCGCCTTCGCCGCCCGATTACCCGCCGCCGAACCGGCACCGCCCCCGAAACTCGTCACCGACCGCGACGCGCTGTTCCGCAAGCCGCAGGTGCTGAACTTAACGATCGAAGTGGGTAAGAAAGAGGTGGAGGCGCTCGGGCGCGAGCCGCGGAAGTACGTGCGGTGCCTCCTGAAAGAAGGGGGCGCCGAATACGCGGACGTCGGCATCCACCTGAAGGGCGCCGCGGGGAGCTGGCGCGACTTCAACGACAAGCCGGGCCTGACGCTCAACTCGGACAAGTACGTGGACGGACAGCGGTTCCACGGGATGGACAAGTTCCACCTCGCGAACTCGGTGCAGGACCCCAGCTACCTCGCGGAACTGATCTGCGGCGAGCTGATGCGCGACGCGGGCGTACCGGCCGCCCGCGTCGGCCACGCGCTCGTCACGCTCAACGGGCGCAAGCGCGGCCTCTACTACGTCAAAGAGGGGTACGACAAGCAGTTCCTCCGCATGCACTTCGGCAGCAGCAACGGCAACTTCTACGATGGCGGGTTCCTCCGCGACATCGACCAGGATCTGCAACTCATCTCCGGCACGGGCGACGTGGCCAACCGCGCCGACCTCAAGGCACTACTGGCGGCCGCGCGCGAGAGGGACGAAAAGGTGCGGTTCGAGAAGCTGGAGAAGCTGCTCGACCTGGACCGGTTCATCAGCTACGTCGTGGTCGAGATGCTGACGTCCGACTGGGACGGCTACCCGTCGAAGTGCAACAACTACCGCATCTACCACGACCCGAAGACGAACAAGATCACGTTCATTCCGTCCGGAATGGACCAGATGTTCGGCGACACCAACTGGCCGATCCTGCCCGACTGGGGCGGGACCGTGGCGAAGGAGCTGATGCGGACGAAGGAGGGCAAGAAGCGGTACCTGGCCCGGCTCCGCGAGATCATGGAGAAGGTGTACAGCGTGGAGCGGCTGACGCGGCGGCTGGACGAACTGGAGGCGGTGGTGCAGCCGGCGCTGGCGTCGGTGGATGCGGGCGCCGGCCGCGACTACAAGAACCAGGTGAACCGGCTGCGGTCCGCGATCAAGGAGCGCGCCCGCAACGTCAACGAGCAACTGAAGCGGCTGCCGCCGGAGAAGTGAGCCGCAACCCGCGTTGACACCGCTCGCGGCGGCGGGTACGACCCGCCGCATGGTCACGTCGCGGAGATGCGCCCCACGCGGGGCGCTCCTGGCAGGGCTGGTGTTGTTCGCGCTGGCGGTCGTCGTCGGGTGCCAGCCGCGGCGCACCGTCGAACACATCAAGCCGCACCGCGCGAAGGCGTCGGCCGACGGTCCGGCCGTCGTGCCGCCGGGCGTCGTGCTCGCGTCCCCGGCCGACCTCGTCGTGGGCCTCCGGGCGCCGAAACACGTGCTCGCGCTCTCCAGCGGCGGCCTCTACGGCGCGTACTCCGCGGGCGTGCTCAACGGCTGGACGCGGACCGGCTCGCGCCCCGAGTTCGACGTGGTCACCGGGTCCAGCACCGGCGCGCTGATCGCCCCGTTCGCGTTCCTCGGGAGCGAGTACGACGCCCGAGCGATGAAGCTCTACACCGGCGTCAGCGCCGAGGACATCTTCCGCGTCCGCGCGTGGGTGACGATCCCGTTCCGGGAGTCGGTCGCGACCACCGCCCCCTTGCGAAAGCTCATTCAGGATCAGATCGACCAGCCGCTCATGGAGCGGATCGCGGCCGAGCACCACAACGGCCGGCGGCTCTACGTCGGCACGACCGACCTGCAAACGAAACGCGCCGTGATCTGGGACATGGGCGCGATCGCGGGCCTGCCGTGCCCCGAGGGCTGCACGCTGTTCCGCGACGTGCTCCTGGCGTCCGCGTCGGTGCCGGGCGTGTTCCCGCCGGTCGAGCTCCGGATCGAGGTGGACGGCCGGCGCGAGACCGAACTGCACGTGGACGGGGCGATCACGGCGCCGCTGTTCATGCCCGCGGGCGTGTTCGCCACCGCCGCGACCGCCAACGGGCCGAACTTCAACCCGCACCCGCCGCCCGGCGCGCCGAACTTCTACGCGATCGTCGCCGGCAAGCTGTACCCCGAGGCCGGGCCGGTGCGGCGCCGCATCCTGCCGGTGCTGGGGGCGACGACGGAGGCGCTGCTGTACGCGCAGTGCCGGGCGGAACTGGCCAACATGTACTGGCAGTCGCGCCTGGCCGGGATGCGGTACAACATGATCGCGCTGCGCCAGGACGCCCGCCTCGACGCCGACACGGCGGTGAGCTTCGACCAGAAGCTGATGACCCGGCTGTACGAGGAGGGGCTGGCCGACGGGCAGGCCGGCCCGCGGTGGGCCTACGTGCCGCCGGCGCTCAGCCCCGGCGACGGCGACTACGCCCGCGGCGGCACGCGCCTGCGGACGATGCCCGACATCCACACCCGCGCCCCGTGAGCGCGAAAATGCCGCGCGTTACTGCCGCCACTCGTGATACCATCGCGGCCGTGCTCAACGGAGGCGTGCGATGGCGGGGCGTGCGGCGTGGGTGCTGGTCGGGCTCTTGTGGGCGGTCGCGGTACTCAACTACCTCGACCGCCAACTGCTCGTGAACATGGCGGCGCCGATCAAGTCGGATCTCGGCATCGCCAACGAGCGGTTCGGGCTGTTCTCGTCGGTATTCTTGTGGGTGTACGGCGTCTGTTCGCCGTTCGCGGGGTACCTCGCCGATCGCGTCGGGCGCAAGCCGGTCATCATCGCCAGCCTCGGCATCTGGTCGGCCGCGACACTGTCCAGCGGGTTCGTCACGTCGTTCGAAGAGATGCTCGTCGCCCGCGCGTTTCTGGGCGTGAGCGAGGCGTTCTACATGCCGGCCGCGGTGGCGCTGATCGTCGACCACCACGCCGCGGGGACGCGGTCACGGGCCACGGGGTTGCACCTGAGCGGGGTGTACGTCGGGTCGGTGCTCGGCGGCACGGGCGGGTGGCTCGCCGAATCACAGGGCTGGCGGTTCGGGTTCGTGTTGTTCGGCTCGATCGGCGTGGGGTACGCGCTGTTCCTGGTGATCGTGTTGCGCGTGGAGGAGCGCGAAGAACCTACCCCCCCGTCGTCCCTCGGTGCTCTCCCCGGCCCTGTCAGCGGAGCTTCTCGCGGGCCGGGGGAAGGGAAGGGGGAGAAAACCCTTGAAAGCCCGGCCACGTCAACGGGTGCGCAGGAGGCGAAACAAGAAGTCACCCCCCTCCCTTCAGGGAGGGGGGACGGGGGGGTAGGTTCTTCTCTTAACCCCTTCCGCGCCCTGCTCTCGACGCGCGGGTTCGTGCTGATGCTCGTCATGAACGCGCTCAACGGCGCCGCATACTGGCCGGTGCGGAACTGGCTGCCGTCGTTCTTCAACACCGAACTCGGCACCAGCCTGACGTGGTCGGGCCTTTACGGTACCGCGGCGTTCAACGCGGCCGCGTTCGCGGGGATGTTGCTGGGCAGTTCGGTTTCGGACTGGCTCGCCGCGGGTAATTCGCGGGTGCGGGTCCTGGTGCCGGCGGTCGGTTTCTGCCTCGCGGCGCCGTGCCTGTTCGCCCTGGGTCTGGGCGCGCTCGTCGTGCCGGCGCTCGTGGCGTGCATCTTCGTCGTGGGGATGTCGCAGGGTTTTCTCGACGCGAACCTGATGCCCGCGGTGTGTACCGTGTGCGACGTTCGGCACCGCGCGACCGGGTACGGGCTGATGAACTTCGTCGGAACCACGGCCGGCGGAGTCATGACCTACGTGGGCGGCCGGCTGAAGGACGCGAACGTGCCGTTCACGGTAACGTTTCAGTTCGCGGCCGCGTTCATCCTGGTCGCGGGGCTGCTCCTGTTCGCGGTGAGGCCGAGTCAGTCGCCGGCGGGCGGGTCGCACTGAACGGCGTGCCCGCCGACCGACACGCGGCTCACGAACGCCGGCGCCCGGCCGCGGAACCGCTCCAGGAGTGACACCGCGGCGTCACCGCCGCCGACCACCGCGAACACGGTCGGCCCCCACGAACTCTGGCCGACTCCTGCCACCCCGCATTCGCGCACGTCGGCGATTAAACTCGCGATCTCGGGGGACGCGTAAACGCCGCCCTGCGCTGCGGCGAACGGCTCGCCGGCGCGCTGATTGAACTCGTACACGGCCTCGCCGAACGCCTCCAGGTCGCCGCCCTCGGCCGCGGGCAGGATCGCGGTCTCCGCGATCCGCCGGAGGGTGTCGGGCTCGCCGGGCGAAGCGGCGGCGAACGCGGCCCGCTCGCGGTCGGTGTGCCACAGGTCGGCGGTGCGCGGCAGGAACAGCACCACCCGCCACTCGTCGGGGACCGTGACGTGAGCCAGGAGCGGCGACACGGCCTCGCCGGCGCGCTTGCCGGCGTCGGCGAGCAAGCCGCCGCGGTCGAAGCCGTGAACGCCGATCGCGGAGCGCTCGCCGCGGCCGACGCGCACCGCCAGTTGCGCGGAGGGTAATTCCGGCTCGCCGCACGCGACCGCGAGCGCCTTCGCGACCGCGAGGCCGAGTTGCGTGCCGACACCGAGCCCGGTGTGCTCGGGCGGGGAGCGCTCGACGAGCACCTGAAACGGCCGGCGCGCCCCTTCCGGGAGCGACGCCATGAACCGCGCGGCGAACACCTGCGCGCGGCTCGCGAGCGGCCCCTCGAACTGCCACGACTCCGCGGGGCGCACGACGACGACCACCCCCGGCCGGTCGATCATCAGCCCGACACCGCCGAACGCCCGTTCGGCGCCTTCGGCACCGCCGACGGGGACGTGAAACAGCCCGAAGTGCAGCCGGCTCGGCGCGACGACGCGGATCATCGCGCCCCCCCTTCTGCTTCACGGAGCCGATTTTCGAGCAGGTCCATCGCGGCGTGCTCGTCCGGTCCGCCGGTCTTGCCCACGATCACCCGCAGCTTCGCGAACTCGCTCGCGACCTCCGCGAGCGGCAACAGGTGGAGGCGCGTCGCGAGGATCGCGGCCTCCACGACCGCGTGTTTCGCGCGGTTGAAGCCGAAGAAGTCCCGCACGCGACCCGCGTGAATCACATCGGCCTCAATGCTCACACGCTCGCCGCTCGCGTCGACCGACTTCACGGCGAACTCGAAGTAGCGGCAACAGTCCGCGAGCACGAACCCGCGCACGCGCTCGGCCGGGCGCACCGGCGGCACCGCGCCGACCGCCCCGATCGCGGCTCTCGCCAGCAGGAGCGAATCGTCGGTCACGTGAATGACGCCCTCACCGTGGCGGAGCAGGTTGCGGTACGTGTTCGAGGTCGGGAACGGCCGCAGTTGAAACCGCGCCCCGTCGGCCGACACGCGCGGACCCATCGGCGCGAGGTGCGGAGACCCGTCGGCGTCGAGCGTCGTTACGAGGGATTCCAGGATCACAGCGAACGCACCTCAAAGACGGACTAACCACAGAGACACAGAGACACAGAGAAGACAGAAGAAGAATTGAGAAGGGCAGTTCTTGAACTCTGTACTCTCCCGTCTTCTCTGTGTCTCTGTGGTTAGTCCGTCTTCAAGCTCCTTAATAGTCCGGCGGCTTTGTGCAGCGTCTCCTCGTACTCGCGGGCCGGGTCGCTGTCGGCCACGATCCCGCCGCCGACCGGGAACTGCACCCACCCCCGGCCCGCGGTGAACGTCCGGATCAGGATATTCGTGTCCATCGCGCCGTCGAACCCGATCCAGCCCAGGCACCCGCAGTACGGCCCGCGCGCGGTCGGTTCCAGCTCGGCGATTATCTCCATCGCACGCACCTTCGGCGCGCCGGTGACGCTGCCGCCGGGGAACGCCGCCGCGAGCAAATCGAGCGGCCCCAACCCCGGCCTCAACCTCCCACGCACTTCCGAGACGAGGTGGTGCACGTAGCGGAACGTTTCGACCTCGCACACCCGCGGCACGCGGACCGAACCGTACTCGCACACCTTGCCGATGTCGTTGCGGAGCAGGTCCACAATCATCACGTTCTCGGCGCGGTCCTTCGGGTTTGTCGTGCGGTCGCGGACCAGCGCCGCGTCTTCTTCGGGCGTCCGGCCGCGGGGGCGGGTGCCTTTGATCGGCCGCGTTTCCACTTCGAGGGGGAGCCCCCCGCGGGTTCCCCCGTCCCCCCTCCCGTCTTCACCGCCGGGATGGACACGCAAGAAGCGTTCCGGTGACGCGCTGAGGATCTGGAAGTCGCCGAGATCGAAGTACGCGGCGAACGGGGCGGGGTTGAGTTCCCGCAGCCGGCCGTAGAGTTCGAGCGGGTGTTCGCGGAGCGGTGCGAGCAGGCGCTGCGACAGGTTCACCTGAAAGCAGTCGCCCGCGTGGACGTACTCGACCGCCCGGCGCACCGCGGCCTCGTACCCCGCGCGGCTGAAGTTGCTCGTCACACCGGGAAAGCCGGGCAGCGGGTGTTGGGGTGCGAGGTCGCGGGCGGGCACGTCGAACTCGTCGGCGCGCTCCGGGGGGCGCGGCGGCAGCGTCGGCCCGCGGAGCAAATCGCAGACGTACCCGAGGTCGAATTCGGCCCCCTGCCGCCGGAGGTCGGGGGCCAGTGCCGGGTCGCCGGACGAGACGATCCACGCCCGCCGCTGTTCGTGGTCGAAGCTCACGACCCAGTGGTAGATGCCCAGGTGCAGCGTGGGCGCGTTGAACTCGTTCGCGCGGGGCTGCGGGAGCCGCTCGAAGTGCCGCCCCCATTCGTAGCCGAAGTAGCCCGCGAACCCGCCCTGGAACGGCGGCAGGCGCGGCACGGTCCGGAGCGGGCGCGACTTCTGGAACGCCTCGACCGTCAGCCGCGTGCCGGGGGCGGGTACCGGGAAGTCGTAGTCGCGGAACGTGCGGTCGGACCCGCCGGTGACGTACGAGTACCGGCCGCGGTCGGCGTGCGGCTCGGCGGAGTCGAGGAACAGGAAGAAGTTGAGGTGCGCCAGCTTCCGCGCGACCTGCCACGGGTCGGGAGCGGGGATCAGTTCGACCGCGAGCGGACCGCCCGGCGGCGTCGGCACCGGCACCGCGTCGAACTGGAGTGGCGCGCCGGTGTCCATATCAACAATATAACCGGAAACGTCGAGCCGCGGCCGGGCGCCCTTCGCGCCCGGCCGCGGCTCGCGAACTCATCGAGCGCGGGGGCTTACCCCTTCGCCTTCTCGGCGGCCTTCACCAGTTCCTCGACCGCCTCGTCGAGCTTCTTCTCGTCCGGCGCGCCGACCCACTTGTGGCGGATGATGCCCGCGCGGTCCATCAGGTACAGCGTCGGGAACGCCCGCACGCGGTACGCCTTGAGAACCGCGCTCTCCGGGCCGTTGTCCCACCAGTGGACCCACGGCATGTCTTCCTTCTCCAGAAACTTCTGGAGCGTCTTCTTCTCGTCGTCGGCGCTCACGCTGATGAGCACGAACGGCTTGTCCTTCATCTTCTTCACCAGCGCCCGCTCGTGCGGGATCATCGCCTTGCACGGCCCGCACCACGTCGCCCAGATGTCCAGCAACACCACCTTGCCCTTGTAGTCCTCCAGCTTCGTCTTCTTGTCGTCGAGCAGCTTCGACTCGACCCCGGGCGCCGGCCGCCCGACCGCGAGCGCGGTCACGGCCTTCAGCCCCTCGAGCTCCTGCGCCGCGAATTTGCTGATCGTGGTGCTGCCGACCTTCGCGTCCGGGGCCGTCTTCACGGCCGCTTCGAGGAGCTCGGTCGCCTCCCGCACGAGCGCGGGGACCTTCTTCTCGTCCTCCTCGTCGTCGATGCCCTGCGCCATCTGGAAGCCGCGGATGAACAGCGCCGTGCCCTTCGTGTCCTTGTCGGTACTCTTCTCGGACGCGGTCTTGAGCAACTTGGCGCCGGCCGAGCCGGTCTGCATCGCGGGGATGAGCAGGTCCTTCACCTTCGCGTTGTTGAGGTGGTGCTCCGCGACGAACCCGACGGCCTTTTCGACGTCCGGGCCGCCCGCGCCGACCTTCCCGGCCGATTCCACGATGAACGCGGACGCCGCGAACCCGGTCTCGTCCTTCGGGTCTTCTTCGGCGATCTTGATCACCTTGCCCGCGGTCAGCAGCACCTCCTCGCGGATCTCGGCGAAGATGCCGCGCTTCTCGTTGGGCTCGGCCTTCGCGAGCCGGTCGGAGAGCTCCTTGACGGCCGCGTCGTGCTTCTTTTTCAGGTCCGCGAGCTTGGCGGCGCGGTCCTTCGGGTCGGCCGGCTTCTTGTCTTCGGCGAACGCGACCCACAGTCCTAACGAGAGGGCCAGTGCGGCGGCGCAGAGCAATCGCATCGGAGCGTCCTCGGGGTGTAAGGGACCACGGCGCGGTGGGCCACCTGGGATATCCGATCAGTCTACGGCACGTGAGTAGACGGGCCAAGTCGAGCCGCTATTCGGATGCCGGCCGCTCGCCGGGGTTACGGTGGCTCGTCTCGGGCACCGTGAGGAAGCCCCAGCGCAGCGCCTGGTCCTGCGTGTAGTTCTTGCCGAGCGTCAGCGCCGTGACCGCCTTGGCGAACTCGTAGCCCAGGTAGAACGCGTGCGCCGGGTCGATCTTCGGGTCGGCCGCGGCGAGCTGTGCGAACAGCGCGAAGGGGTCCGTCCCGCGCAGGTACAGGCTGCCGTTCAGAACGTGAATCTCGCCGCGCTCCGCGAAGATGCGGTAGTTACGGTCCGTGACCCGGCGGGCCAGCTCCTGAAGCGTCTCCTCACCTTGTTCGTACATTTTCGGGTCGCGGAGCAGCACGAGGTTCGGTTCGAGGCGCTTGGGGAGCACCTGTTCGCGCACCGCGTGGAACACGAGCCGGCGCGCGAGGTCGAACTCTTTCACGGCCGATCGCGCCCAGTTGATGACTTCCGTGGTCAGCACGCTGCGGACGCCGATCTCCTGGCAGAAGCCCGCGAGCAGCACGTTGACGCCCGCGGTGTCGGCGTCGGTGAGTTCGGTGAGGTTGCCGACGCCCATCATGATTTCTGCGTCGGGGAACCGGCGCCGCGTCTCGGCGTAGCGCCCGAGCGACGCCGCGAACCCGAACCCGATCGGCTCCAGAATCGGGTCGAGCCTGTACTTGATGCCGACGGCGCGGAGCACGTCGACGGTCCACGCGAGCGAATCGAGGTCGTCGGGCGTGTCCGGGATCGCGACGACTTCCGCGTCGGGGTGCATGATCTTCCACCGCCGCGCGTGCTCGACGTTCGTGCCGTTGACGCTCAGCACGAGTTCTGCACCGGCCGCGAGCGCCGCGTCCACTTCCTCCGGGTTGAACGAGTCGATCGAGACGCGGAAGCCGCCCGTCTTGAGTGCGCGCACCGCCTCCGCGACGCCGGCCCACGCGGGGCCGGGGTCGCAGCCGAGGTCGATCAGGTCCGCGCCGCTCGCACGGTATCGGCACGCTTCCGCGAGGATCGCGTCGAGCGACTTTCGCGGCGCGTGGTTCACTTCCGCGAGAATTTCGATGTCGAACTTGCCGTAATCGCGCGGCGCGGACTTCTTGCCGAAGAACTCCGGCAGGTCGCGGAGGTCGAGCGGCCCGCGAACGGCCGGCGCGCCGGCCACCGTCGACACTTCTTCGACCTCACCGCGGCAAAAGCCCGGCAACACGACGCGGTCGAGGTTCGGCGGCAGTTGCGGGAGGTGTCGGCTGACCCAGTTGGTCGTCATGAGTGCCGCGACGGTGATCGGCAGCACTGCGACGTGCGGCTCGAAACCGGCGGTCGGGGCGAGTTCATCGACCACACGCCGGAGGGCCGGTTCGGCCAGCTTCCCGGTGATGAAGAGGATACGGTTACCGGTCGCAGCAGTCATGTCGCGGGGAGTGGGGAGCCGGGGGAACTGAGTCCCCCGGCGTCCGGTTTCGGGCGAGCGTCAGGCGGTGACGGGGGTACCGGCGGCACGTCCGGAGCAGATTTTGAGGCGTCGGGCTTGCCGGCTTGTGCCGGCGCCTGTTCGGGCGCTTTTGCGGGTAGCTTGGGTTCAGCAACCGATGTGCTCGGCGCGACGTCGGCGGTCGTGGGGGCCGGCTTTGGTTGCTCAGGGACCGGTTGAGTGACAGGAGTGCTGACCGCGCCCTTTGCGGCGGTGGGCGGTAGCTGTGAATCGCCCTTCGCAGATTCGGAGGTGGCCGCTGTTGTCGCGGGACTGCTCGGACCGACCGGCTTGGCTTCGGGTGTCGCAGTGGTCGTCAGCTTCATCGTAGCTGGCGCGTTCGATTCCGCGGCGGCTGGGGCGGGCGGCGTTACCGGCGCCGCCTCCGGTTTCGGCGGCTCCGCAGGTGCTGGGGTGGGCTGTTCGACCGCGAAGATCGGGTTGCGGAACACCGTTCGCTCATCCGCACCGGTCGGGCCGAGCGGCGGGAGCGCGTGCGGTTGCGGCGTGAGTGGGACCTCGTCCATGATGCTCGTGAGGAACGTCGCCTTCGCCACCAGTTCGGTGTGAACGAAGTCGCCGTCCGACTGGATCGGGAACCGGCGCAGGAAGGCAGTGCGGTACAGCTTGAAGGCGCTGTTCACGTCGGCCAGCGGTACCCCGAACACCCACCCGACGCGCACCCGGTACCACCACTCGCCCCACCCGTACCACGGCGGCGAGTCGGACATCGGCAGCCCCGCGAACACGCGCCAGAACAGCTTCCACGCGGTGCCGAGCACCGTCACGAGCAGCGGCCGCGGCTGACTCGCCCGCGCGCCGCTGATGAGGTCCGGCTGCTTGCCGAGGATCTCGTCGCGCAGGTCGATGCGTTCGAGCATCGGCCTGATGTCGGTCGGCGTGTAGGGGTAGTCGGCGCCCGCGTACAGCAGGAGCGGGTGCTTCGCCTCCGTGACGCACTCACGTAGACACGTTCCGAACCCGCGGCGGGCGTCGTGGGTCAGCACGCGCAGGTGCGGCACCCGTTTCGACAGCCCGTCGAGCGCCGCGGTGGTGCCGTCGGTGCTGCCGTCGTTGACCACGAGGATCTCGAACGGCCGGTTGAGGTTGGTCAGCACCGCTCCCCACGCGGGCAGCACGCGGTGGAGTTCGGCCGCCGCGTTGTGGGCGGGGATGACGACGGTCACGCCGTCCTTCGGGGCAGCCGATTTAGCCATGTGAAGGGAGGTCGGTTCGAATTCTCGTCAGTCCGCGGTGCGGAGGCACACCAGCGGGCGGTGCGGGTCGACGGTCGTGAAGTCCTTGAGGGAGGCCACGGGCACCAGCCTTCGCCCGGTGATTCGCTCCGCGTCCCCGACGAACTCTGGCGGCATCACGACCGTGTGCGGGCCGCCGGCCGACAGCGCATCCTTCAACTCGCCCCATTCGACAAGGGTATGGAGCGGCGTGCCGAGGTGGTAGGCGAGTAAATGGGACTCCGTTCGGAATAACAGGATCGTTTGCGGCGCGGGGGCGTGTGTGCGGATCGCGGCGGCGAACGGCCGCTTCTCCTGCCGCGCGGCTTCGGCCGGCTCGATCGCGAACCACATCACGGGCCACACAACCAACCCGCCCGCGACGAGCGCGCCGAACGTCCACCGCGCCCGTTTCACCGACCGGGGGCGCTCGCGCGACGCCAGCCAGCGCTCCGCGGAACACCCGAGCGCGATCGCGGCCCCGGGGAACGCCGGGAGGAGGTAGTCCGCGCGCTTGAACTGCGACGCGGACAGCACCCCGACCATGACCACCAGCCACACCATCCCGAACCGGAACAGCCGATCGTGCTTCCACGTGCCGGAGCGAAACGCCCAGACCGCGAGCGGCGCGAGGAGCGTCCACGGGAGAAACGCCATCGCGAACCGTGGGCCGTAGTACCACCACGGGTGCGACGCCAGCGATTCCGAATCGCCGGTGAAGCGGCTCACGTTGTGGTGCCAGAAGAAGACGCGGACGAACTCACCGTCGGTCGCGCGGTCGGCCCACACGAACCACGGCACCGCGACGAGGGCGGTCACGAGCACGCCGAGGACCGCGGAAGAGAAGGGGAGCCGCGGTCCGTTTGCTCCCGCGTGCCGCGCCTCACTTGCTTCCGCGATCTCGGCCGCACGCGGGGCGTTTGGGGGCGCTGCGAGCCGTTCGACAACGAGGAACGCGACCGCGACGGTCCCGATGAGTGCGAGGCCGACCGGCCCTTTCAGCAGCACCGCGAACCCGGCCGCGAGCGCGGAGAGGAGGAACCAAGGTGTGGCCCGCGCGCGGTTGCCTTCAGAGTGGTCCGCTCGCTCCGCGAGCGGTGCGGCACGCGCGGTGTCGCAATCCGAATGTTCCGTTCGCTCCAACTCTCGCGGAGCAACCGCTAGCGGAGCGAGCGGACCACTCTGAAGGCAACCGCGGTAAAACGCCACCAGCGCCACCGCGACCGCACACGTCAGCGGTACGTCGATGCGGGCCGTGCGGCCGATCGCGACGAAGTGGTTCGCCGTTGCCAACGCGACCGCCGCGACCAGCGCGCCGGTCGTGTACCCTTCGCGCCGCAGGAATGCGTACACGAGCAACACCGTTGCAAACGCCGCTGCGGCCGCGGGGAGCCGTGCGACCCACGGCGACACCCGCCCGCCGTTCAATTCCCCCACCGCGGCGACCAGCCAATAGAAACCGGGGGGCTTCTGCAGGTCGCGCTGCCCGTCGAAGAGCGTGGGCAGGCCCCATTCGCCCGTGTCGAGCATCCGCTGCGCGTTCTGTGCGGCGCGGGCCTCGTGGCTACTCACCAGGTCGCGCGCGCCGAGCTGAAAGAAGAACAGCGGCAAGAGGAGACAGACGAGAAGGCAAGGGGATAGGGAAATGCGGGACCGGAGGGCGCGTCGCCACTTCGCGACGCGCGCCGGAGCGAGAACACTGTTCATGCCGCGTCGCGCTTTTCAGGAGGCACCGGCTTCGCTCCCGGTTCGAGCGGGGGGGCTACCGGAATGATTTGCGGCCCTGTTCCCCCCCCGACCGCGCCCGGTGCCGGTTTCGTCTCCGGCTGAGGGGCCGCGTCGTGCCGCCACGACTGCGCCGACTCGAACAGCCGGCGGTACGCGTCGCACCGGGCGTGCAGTTCGGCGTGCGTGCCCACGTCGAGCACCCGACCGGCCTCCATCATCACCACGCGGTCCGCGATCTCCGGAACCGTGTGCAGCTTGTGCGTAATCAGGAACGTCGTGCGGTCCCGCACGAATTCTTTCAGGGTCGCGTGGATGTCGACCTCGCTCTGGGCGTCCACGGCGCTCGTGAACTCGTCGAGGATCAGGATCTGCGGGTCGCGGAGGATCGCGCGGGCCAGCGCGATCTTCTGCCGCTCGCCGCCCGCGAAGTTCGCGCCGGCCACGCCCAAAAGTGCGTCGTAGCCGCCCTCCTTCTTCTCGATGAAAGCGTGCGCCCGGGCCTTCTTCGCGGCCTCGATCACTTCTTCACGTGTCGCCCCGGGCCGGCCGTAGGCGATGTTGGCGAACACCGTGTCGTCGAACAGTTGCGTGTCCTGTGTGACGACGCCGATCAACTTGCGCAGCGACCGGAGGTGCGCGGTGCGGAGGTTCACGCCGTCGATCAGCACCGCGCCGGAGTCGGGGTCGAAGAACCGCGGCAAGAGCGACAGGAGCGTCGTTTTCCCGCACCCGTTCCCACCCACGACGGCGATCGTCTCGCCCGCCCGCACCGCGAAGCTGACGTTGTCGAGCGTCGGGGCCTCGGCCGTGGGGTTGTACGCGAAGCACACGTGTCGGAACTCGATCCGCTTCGTCACGCCCGTGAGTCGGGCGCCGTTCGGGTTGGCCTCGACCTTCGGCTCGCGGTCGTACACCTCGAAAATGCGCCCGCCCGCGGCCTCCGCGGCCTGGAGCTTCGCGTACACGCTCGACAGCTTCCGCACCGGGTCGGCGATGGCCGCGAGGAACACGTAGAACTGCAGGAGCGTCTCGAAGCTGAGCGGCTGGGAGCACATGCGGAACACGCCGATGTGCGTGTTGCCCGTGAGCACGAGATACACCCCGGTCACAAGCGCCAGCGACACCGCGAGCACCACCAGCACCTCGATCGCCGGGTTCGCGAACGCGTCCAGGTTGATGAGCCGCATCGCCTTGCGGAAGTACTCGCGGTTGGCCGCGCGGAACCGCCGGCGCTCGTGCGATTCCCGCGTGAACCCCTTCACCACGCGGACGCCGTCGAACGCCTCGCGCAAGATCTTCGACATCGCCGAGATGCGTTCGAGTGCCCGCTTCGCGGCCTTCCGCATCGCCTTGCTCACCTTCGTGAGCACGTACAGCGCCAGCGGCACGATAACGACGAACAGGAGCGTAAGCTGCCAGCTGATGACGCACGCCGCGATCAGGCACGTCGTCGCTTTGAGCGGTTCGGCGACGACCCGCCCGTAGAGCACCTTCAGCCCGGCGGCCGCCTGTTCCGTGTCGATGGCGAACCGGGCCATGAGGTCGGTGGTGCCGGCGGCCTGGAGCTGCCGCACGTCCTGGCGCACGACGCGCCGGAAGAACGCGTTGCGGAGGTCGAACACGCTCCGGTTGGTGACGTAGCCGACCATCGACTCGTGGAGGAATTCGAACACCCCTTTGAGCACCACGCACGCGAGAACGCCCCCCATGATCCACAGGAACGTCTCGAACGGGTCGGGCGGCAGGTGCCGGATGACTTTTGCGCGGAGCCACTGGTAGCGGTAGTCCCAGGCCGCGTGGTAGTCCTGCTGGTCGGTGCTCGTCGCCAGCGACGCCGAGTAGCCGCGGCGGAGCTTTTCCCGCTCCGTCGGGTCCGGTTGGGCCTTGTCCAGACCCGCGAGCGTGGCGTTCAGTTCCGCGACCTTCTCCGCGTGGGCCTCACGGGCCCTCTGGTGGTGCGCGATCTCCTCGTCCACCCACTGCTGGAGGTTTTTGCCGGTTTTGAGGACCTTGATGACGGGGAAGATCGCGCCGAGGTTGATGCTCCAGAGCACGGCCACGATCAGGGCGCACACGACGGACGCGAACAGGCGCCGCCGGTACGGCCAGGAGAACCAGATGCACCGCCGGAAGTTCCGCATCGCGCCTCTCGCCACCGGTCCGCCGAAATTCGCGCGGGCCTTATAACCCGCCCCGGTAAACGGAGCAACCCGGCTTGCCCGAAACACACGTGGGGCGCAACCCCTGGAGGGCTATTTCCTTGACGTGAATCTGTGCCCCGTCTAGACTTAGGCGCACACAGCTCCCCGCAGGACGATTCGGGCCGACCTCCACCGAGGGACCACTCTCGTGACAAAAAAAGAGATCGTCAAGACCATCTGCGAACGGGCGAACAAGCAGAAGCCGCCGTTGCTCAAGGGCAACCTGACCCAGCTCGCGACCAAAGAGATCGTTCAGTGGACGTTCGACGAGATCATCAAGACGCTCGTCAAGGAGGGGCGGATCGAACTGCGCAACTTCGGCGTGTTCGAGGTGAAGCAGCGGAAGCCGCGCAAGGCCCGGAACCCGCGCACCGGCGACAGTGTGAACGTGGCCGCGAAGAACGTGGTGACGTTCCAACCCGGCAAGGAGATGGAAGAAGAGGTGCGGAAGGCCCGGCTGCCCGAACCGAAGAAGAAGCCGCGCAAGAAGGCGACGAAGGCCGTTGAGAAGGGGAGCGAGCCGAGGGCCGCCGAACCGAAAGTCACCGAACCGGTAATCGCGGCACCGTCGGCCAACGGTACGGGCGCTCCGGTAGGCGCGATGCCGAGCGTGCCGGTGGTCGCCGAACCGGCGGTCGCGGCGCCCGCGCCCGAACCGGTCACCTCCGACGCGCCGGCCGCGACGTGAGGGCGAGCGAAAACACGCGAACCGCCGGGCTTTCGCCCGGCGGTTCGGCGTTGGGGTACGACGGAACACCCCGGTCGTGGTATGCTGGATCAAGTCGCGGAGCCGCCCGCATGAGCCGCCTGACCGTTCAGCACTGGATCGCGTGTCTCGAAGCACGGGTGGTACCGCCGGTCGGGGTGAATAACTTCTATGAACTTCTCGGCGTCGGGTACGTCCACACCTTCGCGGGCGATGTCGAGTTCCCGGCGGTCGTTCCCGAACTGAATATGTTCGCCCGCTTCGTGAACGGTAAAGGCGTCGCGCAGTTAGAGATCGAGGTGTTCTGGCTCGACGCTCCAGAAGGCGAGCGGTTGGTCAACTACTACCCACCTTACCAGATCACCTTTCGCCAGAACGAACCGCTGCGCGACTTTGTTTTCAGACTGGCGAACGTGCCGGTCTGCGGGACCGGGCGCCACTCGATTTGTCTCTACCGGTCGAAGCGGCGGGACCGAGTTGTTTTGTCCAGCGAGTACTTTTCCGTGGTACAACTACCATGACGCAGAAGAACCATCGTCCGCCGGTCCGAACCCCGGCGGTACCGCTGCCGGTCGCGTTTGACCGGGCGTCGGCGGGCGCCGATGGCGTGAACATCATCGCGATGACGCCCGCCCCGCGGCGGTGGCTGCACGTCACCCTCGGGCTGCCCGTCGGTGCCGACCCGGCGCGGGCGGCGCTGGCCGCGGCGTGGTTCGCCACGCGATTGCGAGCCATCGACAAGCGGTTGCGACTGACGGTCGACCGGCAGCGATGCGCCGCGACGGCAGGGGAACTGGTGCTGGCGTTCTCGCCGCTACGGGGTGGGGCACTCGCGGCCGAATGGCTCGAAGAGGCGAAACCAGCGGTTCGCGACCTCGCGGTCGCCGAATTTGAAGGTGCCGAAGTGAAAGCCGTCGAGGTGATTTCGGAGTGACGGTCCGCGTTGCGCCCGCGAACGTAAGTGGTTTCGCGGGCGCCGACCGCATTAGACCTCACGTCTGCTTGCGGGCCAGCTTCTTGCGGTCGTTCTCCTTCAGCCAGATCTTCCGCATCCGCACCGCCGCCGGTGTGATCTCCACCAGCTCGTCGTCCTCGATGTACTCCAGCGCCATTTCCATCGAGAACCGCATCGGCGGCTTGATGACGGCCTTCGCGTCGCTGCCGGAAGCCCGCATGTTGGTCAGCGGCTTCGGGTCGGTCACGTTCACCACCATGTCGTTGTCGCGCCCGTGCTCGCCGACGATTTGCCCCTCGTACACTTCCTCGCCCGGGGCCACGAACAGCGTGCCGGCCAGCCCGTCGACCGAGTACGCGGTCACCTTGGCGGTGTTCTTCGAGAGGTACACCCCTGTGGCCCGGCCCGCGGCGGCGCTCTTCAGCGGCCGGTAGTCGAGGAAGTTGTGGTGCATGATCGCGGTGCCCTGCGTCGCGGTCAGCATCCGCGTCCGCAGCCCGATCAGGGACCGCGCGGGGATGTGGAACTCGACCTGCGTGATGCCGCGATGGCTCTCCATCCGCTGGAACTCCCCCTGCCGCTCCAGCACCAGCCGCATCACCGCGTTGTGGTGGTCGTTGGGTACCTCCACCACCAGGTGCTCGTACGGCTCCAGCTTCTGGCCGTCGACCTCCTTGACGATCACCCGCGGCTTGCCGACGGCGACCTCCGACCCCTCGCGGCGCATCGTTTCGAGCAGCACGCCCAGGTGCAACAGCCCGCGGCCGCTGACGATGAACTCGCTCTCCCGCTCGCCGGGGGCCACGCGGAGCGCGACGTTGTGCTGGAGCTCCTGGTCGAGCCGGGCGCGCAGCTCGCGGCTGGTCAGCGGCTTCCCTTCTTTACTGACGAACGGCGAATCGTTGACCCGGAACACCATGTCCAGCGTCGGTTCGTCGATGGTCAAGGGCGGCAGCGCCTTCGGCTTGTCGAGCTCGCAGATCGTGTCGCCGATGTCCGCGTCGTCGATGCCGACGACGGCGCACACGTCGCCGGCGCGGATCTCCTCCACCTCCCGCTTCGCCAGCCGGTCGAATTCGAGCACCTGCACGACCGTGTCTTGAAACACGGACCCGTCCTTCTGCTTGACGACCGACACCTTCTGGTTCTTCCCGATCTTGCCGGCGAACACCCGGCCGATGACGATTTTCCCCTTGAACTTGTCGTATTGCAGCGCCATCACCTGCATCTGGAGCGGGGCGTTCTCGTCCACGTCCGGGGCGGGGACGTTGTTGAGGATCGCGTCGAACAGCGGGCGCAGGTCCTTCGGCTCGACCGCCAGGTCGGTGGTCGCGACGCCGGCCCGGCCGCTGGCGTAGATGACCGGGAAGCTCGCCGTATCGTCGTCGGCGCCCAGCTCGATGAACAGGTCGAACATCAGCGCGTGGACGTCGGTGATGCGCGCGTCCGGGCGGTCGATCTTGTTGATGATGACGATCGGCTTGAGGCCGGCGGCGAACGCCTTCTTGAGCACGAACCGGGTCTGCGGGAGCGGACCTTCCGCGGCGTCGACGAGCACGAACGCGCCGTCGGCCATCTTGAGGATGCGCTCGACCTCGCCGCCGAAGTCGGCGTGGCCGGGCGTGTCGATCAGGTTCACCTTCACGTCGCCGATGCGGATGCCGCAGTTCTTGGCGAGGATGGTGATGCCGCGCTCGCGCTCCTGGTCGTTGGAGTCCATGATGAGGCCGTGCTGCCCGCCGACGAGCTTGTCCAGCTCCTCGGTGCGGAACAGCCCGGACTGGCGCAGCATTTGATCGACAAGGGTCGTCTTGCCGTGGTCAACGTGGGCGATTACCGCGACGTTTCGGATGTCGTTCCGCTTCATGGATCGTTTCGAGTTGCAAGTTTCGACGGTCCCGGCTCGGAGTTCGAGGCCCGCACCGGCGAACCGGTTCGACTTTCGCGGTCGTGCCTTCAACTCGGAACCGGAACGGTCGGAGCTCGGAACTTCTCTCGGGTCTGGTGGAGTCGGGCGCATCATGTAATGTAGAAGTTGGGGCCACGGCCCGGAAGGGCAGAAGGCGTGTGGATTCGGTGAACGCGGCCCGGCGGCCGTGAGCCGGGGGCTGGGGGTTCGCGATGTTGTTGTACCTGATCCGGCACGCCGAGGCGGTCGAACTCGGCGCGCCCGGCGCCGGCCACGATTTCGACCGCGCCCTGACCCCGCGCGGCCACGCGCAGGCCCGCGCGCTGGGCGAAACGTTCGCCCGGCTCAAGTTGCCGCTGGACGTGGTGGTGGCCAGCCCGCTGGTGCGGGCCCATCAGACCGCCGCCGAACTGCTCGCGGCGCTGCACGCGGACACCCGGCCGGTGACGTGCGACCAGCTCGCCCCGGAGCGGCTGAGGCCGAACAAGTTGTCGGACTTCTTGGCCGGGGTGGCGGGGGACCGTGTCGCGGCGGTGGGGCACATGCCGGAGTTGGGGGCGTACGCCGAGTGGCTCATCGGCGCCGCCGACGGGAGCGTGCCCTTCGAGAAGGCCGCGGCCGCGTGCATCGCGTTCAAGGGCGATCCGGAGAAGGCCGCCGGCAAGCTGAAGTGGATCGTCACCCCGGACTGGTTCATGTGACGCGGCGGGCGGCGACACGAAGCGACTTCGCCTCGGCGGCCCGCCGCGTGCCGCGCGCTAGTCGTCCTCATCCACCTCGACATCCTGTTTCACCTTCTTCGCGCCGGTGGTCTTCTTTGCGGCCTCCGATTTCTCGGGCTTCGCGGCCTTTCCGCTGCCGGCCGCGCCCTTTGACTTCTTCTTTTTCTTCGGCTTCTCGTCCTCGTCCTCGTCGCCCTTCTGCCGGTTCTTGACGACGAAGAACGCCAGCCCGCCGCCGACAACGCCGGCCACGAGCATTCCGAGGATAATCAGCGGCCACGGGGACTTCTTTGGTGGGGAGGCCTCCGGTTCCGGCGCGGGCGCGGGGGCCGCGACCGGCTTCGGTTCCTCTTTCTTCGGCTCTTCCTTCTTGGGCGGCGGTTCTTCCTTCTTCGGTGTCGGCGGCGGCTCTTCGATCTTCGGCGACGGCGGGGGCGGTTCGACCTTCGGGCTGATCTTGTCGTCCACCTTCGCGGTCAGGGTGCTCGTGTCCACCTTGAGCTTCTGACCGAGGTCGGGCGTGAGGTTGGCCCGCTTCAGGAACAGGAGCGCCAGACACGTGTTAATGATCGGGCTCTGGCCCGGGTACCCGCACTCCTGGTCCCAACTTCCGTCGGCCCCCGACTGGTTTCCGACGAGGATCTCCGCCCCCCACAGGTACCAGTCCTTCTTGTTCAGTTTTTGAAGGTCGTAGAGGACCGCGATCCGCTCCATTGTCCACAGGAAGTACAGACCGCCCGGGGCGGCGTCCTTGATCTTCGGCCGGTTGTTGATGTCGCCGACCGGGTCGCCGACCGCCTTGCTCAGCGCGACGAACGCGTTGAGGATGACCGGATCGGTCTCCGGTTTGACCCCTTCGGGCGGACTGACGACGTGACCGATCGCGACGCCCAGGAGCGCGATGCAGGTGAACTGGTTGCCGCCGTCGGCGCCGGTGCGGTGGAAGTCGTAATTCCAGGTGCCGCCCGGCCCCTGGCTGGTGCGAAACCGGCGCTGGACCAGTGCGAAGGTGCGGTCCACGGGAATGTTGTACTTGCGGGCGGCCCACAGACCGAGCATGGCGAAGTGGGTGTTCGAGTTGTCGGTGATCGCGTCGTACAGGTCGTGCCGCTTATCCCGGTCCTTGATGGCGGGCGGGTCGGCCGGGAGTCGGCCGCTGGTGTCGTCCCACACCGAGAGGCGGCGCATGTCCTCGGGCAGCCCCTTGCGTAACTTGTCGGCGTCCGGCTTCGTCCCGTCGGCCCCCGGACTGCTCAGTTTGCGGAGCGCGTCGAGCAACTTCAGCACGCTCGGTTCCGGGTACTTGTGCGTCTTGTACCCCCACCCGCCGCTGGGCATCTGGGCCGAGATCAGCCGGCCCGCGAGCAACTGAATGACGCGCGTATCGACCTTGTCCTTCATTCGATCGAGGAACAGGATCGCGAGCGTCAGTTCGTAGGTCGAGTCCAGGTCGCCGGCGGCCGCCCGGACGATGTTCGCGGCCCGTTTCAGGCCCGGGTCGGACGTCGGGACCCCACACTCGACCAGGGTCAACCCGGTCAAGGCAGTGTACCCGATGCCGTTATTTTCCCGGGGGTTGGCTCCGGTGCCCCAATAACCGGCCGGCTTCTGCTCCTTTCTGAGAAACTTCACGCCCCGTTCGATGCTCTGGTCGATGGTGACCTGGTCGGCCGGTTGCTGGGCCGCAGCCGGCGTCGACCAAAACAGAGCGAGCGGAGCGACGACCGCGAAGGCGGCCGCGCGGCCCAGGAGCCGACGTGAAGACATGAGCGAATACCTCGGAGAAACGCCCGACCCCGCCGGGGCGCGGGAGCTGACAGACGATGACGGACCACAAAAGCGAGTTCAACGCCTTTGAGCGTAGCCGCCCGCGCCCCCGAACGCCACCCGAAAAGCGGAACGCCCGCTTGATGGCCGGAAGGTCGAGCGGAAGCGGAACGGGAAGCTCGGAGGTGGTCGTTT
>JAFKJJ010000560.1:0-4140 GCA_017306025.1 Planctomycetota bacterium | reverse complement strand
GACCACCTCCGAGCTTCCCGTTCCGCTTCCGCTCGACCTTTTCGCCAAAGGGCTCAGCCGCAACCGCAGTTGTCGCTCTTGGCCTTCGCGTCTTCCTTGGCGGCCTCGGCGGCGTTCTCGGTCTTGTCCGCGGCTTCGTCGGCGCGGTTCTGCGCCTTGTGAGCCTTCTCCTTTGCCCAGTCCTTCGCCTCCTCGGCCTTCTCGCTGACGCGGTTGCCGACCTTTTGGGCGGCTTCCGAGATCGCGTTGCCGGCTTCGGCCAGCTTGCCCCTGATGGTATCGGCCATGACGTTCTCCTTTGTGATTGAGTTCTGGCGATCGTCCTCGCCGGGTTTATCGGCCCGGCGGCCGTTGTCGGGAGAAAGAGATGCAACCGGTGTGCCGATCCGCTCGCGTTGCGACGGCGGATCGGTTCGGGCAGAATGGTTCGGCGGCACGCGAGGAGTTCGCCCGATGACCGACGAGCACCGGATGGAGCAGTTGTCGCGTGCGTACGCGCAGGCCATCGCGGCGATGGCCGGGTGTACCTGTGCGCGGCCCGAGACGGACTACGGCAGCGATTTAACGCTACGCCGAGTCTCGCAAGTGGGTGGTCTGTTCAGACCGGTGGGCCGCAATCTTGACATTCAGTTGAAGAGCACCAGGAACGCGATCCTCACCGCGGATGCGGTGGTCTACGACCTCGATGTGCGGGCGTACGACATTTTGCGGCACGCGACGCACGGTGCTCCGCTCTATCTCGTTCTGTTCGTGATGCCGTCCGAGCCTGCGGACTGGATCGCTCACAGCGAGGACCGGTTGGAACTTCGGCGCTGCGCGTACTGGCAGTCCCTGCGCCGGGCGCCCGCGACTTCCAACAGATCGAGCGTTCGCATTTCCATCCCGCGGCAAAACCAGTTCACACCGGCGGCGCTGATGCGGATAATGGAAGCGCTGGTCCACGAGGAGGACATATGACCCCCACGAAGTTACCAACCGCGGCGCAAATCGGTGCATATCTGACCGCACACGGGTGGCGATTCGCCCGATCGATGAAAGAACCCGGTGCGGTGTACGTTTATCACCAGCCCGCCGACGACGGAAAGCCGATCGAATTGTTCGTCCCGGACGAACACGGCCTTGATCTCAATGGTTACGGCCGCAGTGTGATGGCTGTAGTCGATACGATCAAATGCTTCGAGCAACGAGACTGGCGAGCCGTCCTCGCCGACATGCTTGCCACCGACGTTGCCCCGGCCGCACGAACACTGCCCGCGTCGGTCGCGTAGTCCCCTTCGCGGTTACCTCTCGTTCCCGTTACTCGCGCGTTACACTCGCGTCGTGGCAATCGCCCGGCCGTTCTGGTACGTCGGATAGGTGACGCTCCGCGCTCCCGGGACGACCACCATGCGCACCGCTCTCCTCGCACCGCTCGCACTTTTCGCGCTCGCCGCTCCCGCCCGCGCGGCCGACGACCCGAAGCAGCTCGCGCAGCAGGCCCAGGCCGTCCTCAAAACGCACTGCTACCGCTGTCACGGACAGGAGGGGAGCGTTGAGGGGTCGATGAACTACGTCACCGACCTCGCGAAACTCGTCGCGCGCAAGAAGGTCGTGCCGAACGACCTCAAGGGTAGCCGACTGTACCGGCGCGTGGACGAGGGCACCATGCCCCCGCCGGATGAACACCCCCGGCCGTCGGCCGCCGAAATCGCGGTGCTGAAGAAGTGGATCGAGGCCGGCGCGCCGGCCGGCGAAGTCGCCGCCCGCGCCGCGATCTCGCAAGCCGACGTTTACGCCGCGGTGCTCGCGGATCTGGAAACGATGGACCGCCGCGCGCGGCGGTTTCAGCGGTACTTCACCCTCACGCACCTCTACAACGCTGGGCTCGCGGACGAGGAACTTCAGACGTACCGTAACGCGCTCGCGAAGCTCGTCAACAGCCTGTCGTGGGGCTCGAAGATCGTGAACCCGGTGCCGGTGGACGCCAACCGCACCGTCCTGCGCGTCGACCTTCGGTGGTACGTCTGGGACGCAACGATCTGGAACCGCGTCCTTCAGGAGTACCCTTACGGCGTCCTCGACGATTCGGTGAGCGCGCGAGCGGTGTCGGTCGGCACGGCCGCGAAACAGCCCCTCGTGCGCGCCGACTGGTTCGTGGCCACCGGGTCGCACGCGCCGCTCTACTACGACGTGCTCCAACTGCCCGCGAGCCTCACCGAACTGGAGAAGCTGATCCGCGTCGATGCCGCGGAGAACATCCGTCAGGAGCGCGTGTCGCGCGTCGGCTTCAACGGCAGCGGCATCTCGCGGTTCAACCGCGTGCTGGAGCGCCACGACTCGGCGCAGGGCATGTACTGGCGCACCTACGACTTTGACGAGCCGCCCGCGAACCTCGTCGACCGCATCAACGGCGGCCTCGTGCCGGACCGCCGCAACATCTTCGCGTTCCCGCTCGGGCCGGGCGGGCTCGCCGAGAACCCGTTCCAGCACGCCGGCGGCGAAGCCATCTTCGCGCTTCCCAACGGTCTGCACGCCTACTACCTCACCAACGCCGTGAACGCGCGGCTCGACAAGGGGCCGCTCAACATCGTCAGCGACCCGAAGCGCCCCGACCGCGCGGTCGAAGCGGGCGTGTCGTGCATGTCGTGTCACGTCACCGGCATTCTGCCGAAGGCCGATCAGGTGATCGAGCACCTCGCGAAGAACCCCAAGGCGTTCAAGCGCGAAGAGGCCGACGTCATCCGCGCGCTGTACCCCGGCAAAGAGGCCGGACTGAAGTTGATGGAAGCCGACGCGAAGAAGTACGCCGCCGCGGTCGCGAAGACCGGCGCGAAGGTGAGCCGGTTCGAGGCCGTCAGCACCATCACGCTGAGGTACGAGGCGGAAGTCGATCTCGTCACCGCGGCGAGCGAGGTCGGGCTCTCTCCGGACGAATTCCGCGGTCGCATCAGCCAGTCCGAAACGCTGGTCCGGCACGTCGGTTCGCTCCGGGCGGGCGGGACGGTGACGCGGCAACTGTGGGTGCAGGCGTTCGGAGACGTCGCGCGCGAACTTCAACTCGGCGGGCTGTACCAGTCGAATCTGAACGGCCCGACGTTGAAGGACAACACGGGCGAACTCGACCCGCTCGAAGCCCGCGGCGATTCCGCGAACCAGTGGGCGTTCACTCCGGACGGTCGCAAGGCGGTCGTGGCCTCCGGCGACCGCAGCGTTCGTTACTACGACGTCGAGGGCCGGCGCGACATCAAGCGCCTGGTCGGTCACACCGCGAGCGTGTGGTCGGTCGCGCTCTCCGCCGACGGCAAGTTCGCAGCGTCGGGCAGCATGGACGGCACCGCCCGCGTGTGGGACCTGACCGGCGGCCTCGAAGTCGCGAAGTTCGCGGACCACACGTCGCTCGTGTCCGCGGTCGCCTTTGCGCCGAACGGCAAGTGGGTCGTGTCCGGCGACTTCGGCGGCGCGGTCGTGTACTGGAAGGCCGCGACGGGGCAGGAGGGCTGGCGCGCGGAGAAACTCGGCCTCGTCACGGCGCTGGCAACGGACCCGCAGGGGAAATTTGTCGCGGTCGCCACCGAAAACGCACTGGTGTTACTCGATCTCGCCGACGGGCACGAAATCAAACGCTACGGGAAGTTCAGCTCGCCGCTGTCGGCCCTGGCGGTCAGCCCGGACGGGAAGTGGGTCGCGGCCGGCAACGACGCGGGGACGATCCGCGTGTGGCAGGTCGGTCAGGAGAAGGCGCAATTCACCCTGACCGGGCACGAGGGCGGTGTGCGGAGCGTCGCGCTCAAGGACGGCGGACAGTGGGTGCTGAGTGGCGGCGCGGACCGAACGTTGCGGTTGTGGGCAACTCACTCCGAAAAGCAAACGGTTCCGGTTTTCCGCAAGC
Organism: Planctomycetota bacterium; assembly: GCA_017306025.1. Classification (GTDB taxonomy): domain Bacteria; phylum Planctomycetota; class Planctomycetia; order Gemmatales; family Gemmataceae; genus Gemmata. Next base: position 272 of record JAFKJJ010000560.1, on the reverse strand, counting down.
ACGGCGCGAGCGTGACAGGGGTCGCGTTCCTCGACAACGGCACGCAGACCGTTTCGGGTGATCGCGACCTGACCGTGTTGCCGTGGAAGATCGACAAGTTCCTCAGCGCACAGCCGGCGCCGAAGGTGGAGACGCCGAAGACGCCGGTCATGATTCCCTACGCGAAGCCGTAGGCGAAGCGAAGAACCTACCCCCCGGCCCCCCTCCCTGAAGGGAAGGGGGAGAAAGTCCACTCTCTTTCTCCCCCTTCCCTTCAGGGAGGGGGGCCGGGG
>JAFKJJ010000559.1 GCA_017306025.1 Planctomycetota bacterium | reverse complement strand
CCGGGGTGAAGAAGGCGGTTTGCCCCTTCTTCGCCCCGGAGGGGCCGTCTTTCGTAACACAGGGTGGGAACCCTGTGAACTGCGAACCCGACCACCTCACAGCCCCTCGACCTCGTGCCCCTTGCGGTACGTCCTCCGCACGAACTTGTTCGCCGCGTCGTGGTTCGTCACCTTCAGCGCCTTCGTGTCCCACTTCAGGTCCGTCTTCGGGAACCGCGTGGCCAGGCAGCCCAGGAGCACCATTTCCGTCAGCGGACCGGAGTAGCTGAACGGCGCCGACGTTTGTCCGTTACCCCGGACCGCCTCCACGAACTGGGTGTAGTGGTCGTCGCCCTTCACTTCGGGCCGCTTGAAGTCCTTGAACTGCTCCGCGGGTAGCAGCACCGGGGCCGCGATGTAGGGCGAGTACAGCACGCCCTTCTCGCCGATGTACACCGACCCCTGATCGCTCAGCTTGCCCCCGACCAGCTTCTGCACCTCCTCGGGCGGCCGCACCTGGCCGTTGTACCACGTCACCGCGACCGTGTCGGTCGTCCGTGTGGTGCCGGGGAACACGTACTTCACCTGCACGTCCAGGGACCAGTTGTAGTCGTTCGGGCCGGGCAGTTCGGAGCGGATCGTCAGCGGGTTCCCCACCCCCAGCGCGCCGAACACCGGGTCGAGGATGTGGCACCCCATGTCGCCGAACGTGCCGGTGCCGAAGTCGAGCCGCTTGCGCCACTCGCCCGGGTGGTAGTACCCCTTGATGAACGGCCGCTCGCTCGCGACCCCCAGCCACAGGTTCCAGTCGAACCCGGCCGGCACCGCGTCCTTCCGGTCCGGCTTCGGGGCGGTGTCGCCCCACGACTTGCCGCTCCACGAGTGGACCTCCTTCACCTTTCCGATCGCCCCGTCGTGGACCAGCTTTACGACCAGCTTGTGGACCGGGTGCGAGTGGATCTGGATGCCCATCTGCGTGACGAGCTTCTTCTCCGCCGCGACCTCGGTGAGCCGCCGGGCCTCGTAGATCGTCTGCGTGAGCGGCTTCTGGCCGTAGACGTGAAGCCCGCGGTTCAGCGCCCGCATCGCGATCGGCGCGTGCATGTGGTCGGGCGTCGAGACGTTCACCGAGTCGAGCTTCTTCTCCTTGTCGAGCAGTTCTCGGTAGTCCTTGTAGATCTTGCAGCCGGGGAAGTTCTTCTTGACGTTGGCGACGCGCGCGTCGTCCACCTCCGCAACTGCGACGAGCTTCAGGTGCTTGCTGGCGGTGAGCGAGCCGATGTCGGCGCCGGCCATGCCGCTGGCGCCGAAGCTCGCGTGCAGGACGGTTTCGCTCGGCGCGGCGTGCGCGTGCAGCCTCCAGACGTAGGGCGCGGCGAACGCGGCCGCGGCGGTCTTCAGCACGGCGCGGCGGGTGATCTTCGACATGAGGGGCTCCGAACGGGTGTGGCGGGATCGCGAGGCGAGTGCCCCACACGGTACGCGAGAGTGTGGCGGTTGGCAACGGTTTGCCTTACGCTACGGCGGTTGCCGGCCCCCAAACTCGGAGGAACCCGAAATGTCGTTTCGCGCTGCCGTTGTCGTCGGACTGTTCGCGGTCGGAGCTCTCGTGATCGCACAGGAGCCCAAAAAGGAACCGGAAAAGAAGGAGGCGAAGCGGTACAAGTCGGGCGACATGAGCCGCCCGCGGCCGCGGGTGATCGACCCGGGCACCGCGACGCCCGCGGATCACCCCGGCAAGCCGCCTTCCGACGCCGTCGTGCTGTTCGACGGCACCGGTCTGAAGGAGGAATGGACGCACGGCGGCAAGGACATCGAAATCAAGTGGAAGGTTGAAAACGGCTACGCGGAGGTCAAGGGCGGGAACCTCCAGACGAGGCGGAAGTTCGGAGACAGTCAGGTTCACATCGAGTGGGCGACGCCGAAGGAGGTGAAGGGGAACGGGCAGGGCCGCGGGAACAGCGGGGTGTATCTCGGCGGGTTCAGCGAGGTTCAGGTGCTCGATTCGTTCCAGAATGACACCTACCCCGACGGTCAGGCCGCGGCGCTCTACGGCCGGTTCCCGCCGCTGGTGAACGCGAGCCGTAAACCGGGCGAGTGGCAGGTGTACGACATCATCGCACAGCTCCCGAAGGTCGAGGACGGGAAGGTGACCCGGCCCGGTCGCATCACCGTCCTGCACAACGGCGTGCTGGTCCATCACGCGGTCGAGTTTCCCGGCCGGTTCGGCGAGTTCAACATCCTGCTGCAAGACCACGGCAACCCGGTGCGGTATCGGAACATCTGGGCGCGCAAGCTGGGCGAATACGACGACGGCACCCCGCCCCCGGAGCCGAAAAAGAAGTAGCCGCGCGAGCGAAAGGCAGCCCCTTCGGGCTGCCTTTCGTGTTCGTCGGTTGCGTTCGGCGTTTACTTCCCGACCTGTGGGCGCGGAGGGCTCACGGCACCGCCGACAGTGTCGTCGGGTAGCCGGCGCCGGGACCACGCACGGCGGGGTTGCTTCAGGGCGGCGCCGGCTACCCGACGACACTGTCGGTTGCGGTGCTGGAACAGCCCTCCCCGCGGCGGGTGCGGTGGTAATTGCTCGGGCGACGCAACATCGCCCTGCTCGAAACGAGCGAGCTAAACCCCTTCTGACCCCGCGCCGCACGACGAGAGCTTTCGCTCGCTTCGCGACGCGGGACGGGCGGCCGACGAACGGATGTGGTTGTACCCGCCTGCGACGGCACGGGCAAGGAAAAGCCGGCGGCACATCACTTGCACCAAACTCCGCGGGGCACTCACGCGCGGAGGCAGCCATGCGGTGGTCCATCAAGATCGGGCGAATCGCCGGCATCGGCATCTACATGCACCTGACGTTCCTCCTGTTGCTCGGCTGGTTCGCGCTCAGCTACTACCTCCCGCGACGGAGCGCCGAGGACGCGCTGTGGGGCGTGGCGTTCACGCTCGCGGTGTTCGGGGTCATCGTGCTTCACGAACTGGGACACGCGCTGGCCGCCCGGCACTACGGGATCGAGACGCGTGACATCACCCTGCTCCCGATCGGCGGCGTCGCCCGGCTGGCCCGCATGCCGGAGGAGCCGAAGCAGGAACTGGTGGTCGCGGTCGCCGGGCCGCTGGTGAACGTGGTCATCGCGGGGGCGCTGTTCGCGGGGATCGTGGCGACCGGCGGGTTCGGCCCCCTGTCCCCGGAGGCGCTCCAGCGCGGCGACGTGAACCCGGTGCTCGCGATCCCGTTCGCCGAGCGGCTGTTCTTCGTGAACGTGTTCCTCGTACTGTTCAACATGATCCCGGCGTTCCCGATGGACGGCGGGCGCGTGCTGCGGGCCGTCCTCGCGATGTTCATGGGCTACGCCCAGGCCACCAGCGCCGCGGCGCTGGTCGGGCAGGGGATCGCGTTTCTGTTCGGCGCGATCGGGCTGTTCGGCGGAAACCCGATGCTCCTGTTCATCGCGCTGTTCGTCTGGATCGGGGCCGCGGCCGAGGCGTCGGTGGCGCAGCTGCGATCGGCCATCGCCGGGTTGCCGGTCCGTCGTGCGATGATCCGCGATTTCGTAACCCTGTCCCCGACCGAGCCGCTGCGCGCCGCGGCCGACCAGATCGTTCGCGGGTACCAGGCCGATTTTCCGGTGGCCGAGGGCGAGCGCGTGGTGGGCATCCTGACGCTTCAGGATGTGCTCGCGGGTCTGTCGAAGGCCGGGCCGGACGCGCCGGTGGGAGACGTCATGCGCGCCGACTTCCGAACGTCCGCGCCGGGCGAATCACTCGACACCGCACTGGCGCGGCTGCGCGAGGGCGAGTGCCCGGTGATGCCCGTGCTCGACGGCGGGCGCCTGGTCGGTCTGCTGACGGTGGAGAACGTCGGCGAACTGGTGATGATCCGCGAGGCGGTTCGAGCGGGGCGGGAGGCGGTCCCGCGGCCACTCGGCCCGGCCGCCGCGACCGACGCGATGCCGGCCCCTCAGTCGTAAGGTTCAATAGTCGAAAGTCGTCAGGTCGAAGGTCGTAAAGTCGAAGACCTGGAGCGCAGTGGTCTTCGACTTTACGACCTTCGACCTGACGACTTTCGACTATCCCAACCGGAACAGCCTGCGGGCGTTTTCTTCAAAGACCTGCTCGTGATTCTCGGGCGGAACCGCTTCTTTGATGAACTCCCGGTAGGCGGTCATCGGCGCGAGCGGCCAGTCGGTGCCGTAGACGAACCGGTTCGGCCGCTCCGAGTACCGAATGGCGCGCCGGACCGCGTGCGCCAGTTCCGAAATCGCCTCGCGGCCCTCTTCCGACGCGAACGCGCCGTCGTCACCGACCATCAGGCCCGAGAGGTCCGCCCAGACGTTCACGTTCTTGTAGATCACCTCGGCCGCGTCGGTCATCCACGGGTTTCCGACGTGGCACATGACGAACCGGCAATCCGGGAAATCGACCGCGACCTCGTCGACGCCGAGCGGGTGCGCGAACTTGAGCTTCGCCTGCGGCGAGTACGTGTCGCCGGTGTGGAACATGACCGGCACGCGGTACTTGGTGGCGAGTTCGTAGTAGCGGCGGTAGTTCGCGTGGGCCGGCTCGAAGTGCAAATAGCCGAGGTAGCCCTTGAGCGCGACCACGACGCCGCTCGCCAGAACGAGCTCGACGCGGCGGAAGTGCTCGTCGTCGGCGCGGGTCGGGTCCATGACGCCGATCGGGCGCAGGCCGGGCACGAGCGGGACGATTTCGAGCGTGCGGTTGATGCCGAGGGGGTCGTCGGGGGCGCCGTTCCAGGCCCCCATCGCGAACGCGTCGGTGACGCCGGCGGTCTGCATCTCGCGGCGCAGTTCGGCCGCGACCCGTTCGGGCGGCTCGCACAGCAGCGGCGCCAGCGACCCCGTGCCCGGGAGGTTCGGCGGCACCGCGTGGATGTGGACGTCGATCATCGCGACCTAACCCCCCGGCCCCCTTCCCTAAAAAGGAAGGGGGTGACGCAGGCGCATCGCCTCTTCCGGCTTTCGGAACGTTACCGAGTTCCGGAGGTCTTTCTCCCCCTTCCTTTTTAGGGAAGGGGGCCGGGGGTTAGGTTCTTTGCGTCACGGCCCGAGCTTCGGCAGGTTCGAGTTCTCCGGCGGGGCGTTTCCGGCCGGTGGCCGGTGCTGCCGGCGGCGCGCCGACCTGCTGGCGGAACTTCGTGACGTCGTGCCGGCGGATAACGATCCCGTTGCCGTTCTGCCCCGGCCCCATCGTGTACACGCCGAACTGTCCGGTGCTGGTTTCCGCGAGGTACAGCGCCGACTGCCCTTGCGTGACGTAGCCGGTGGTCATCATGAAGTGAACGTCCTGCTTGGCCTGAATGCCGAACTCGGCCGTGAGGTCGACCTCGGCCCAGCCCACGATCTTCCCCTGTGTGCGGTCGATGACGGTGCCGAGCAGTTTGCCGGCCTTGTAGTCGAGCAGCCACACGCCGTCGGTCTGGACGCGCGGGTTGATGGACACGGCCCCGGTGGCCATGATGTAGTCTTGGTAGCGGTCGTTGGACGCGGCGCTCGCGGGGCGCGACTGGCCGAGGTAGAACATCGTGACGGCCATGCCGACGGCCAGGCCGATGGCGATGAGGCCGAGTGAACCCGTCGCGCGCATGGTCCCCTCCAAACGTCCGTGGATTTGAGAGGGGGCATACCACGGCGACCGGTGGTGTCGAGTGCAGTTTCTTTCGCGTGGGTCAGGGGCGCATCCAGATCCTCTTGGGTCAGGCCGCCAGATTCCAGTAGACGCCCCGCTGTTATGGCTTTGTGGGCGCAGACCAGACGGGCCATCGGTCGGACGTTCCTCTTCCGCCAGCGAGCACCCCGAGCCTTGCGTCGCAATCCCAACGTCTTGGCCCTCGACCGTTCCGCTGCCGATCACACGACCGGTGGCCGGACGCTCCCGGTAGTTCAACCGCGTCGTGTGCCCGGCGCAGTAACTCAACAACTTTCCGTCGCCTTCTGACGACGAGCCGGTTCCTCGGTCACGCACACGTGCCCGCCCGTCCTTCAGAAGTAGGCTCCGGCCCCGCTGGAACGCGGTCGTCGCCTCCGCCGTGCCTTCACCGAAGACCTTCTGGGCACAACCACTCAACCGCTCGCCGGCGTGGCCGATGTCCAACGTCTCGGGGCACCTCGGCAGGACCTGCCGACCCGACACAAGAGAAATTACAGGCCCGTAACTACGACTGTAGGACCAAGATGGTTCAACAGTTATTGGTTGGGAAGCTGTTGCGGGCAGAGGTGGCGGCGCCAGCCGTTACGGAGGTTCGCATCGGTCGGCCTAACGTGCGTCGCGCCCGTGGCGGGTCCGTTTCATTCAGTCGGCCGAGTTGCCAGCGTCTTACAGTTGCTTCTCCAGCACCGGGAAGCGGCCCTGTTCCTTGAAGTACCGTGCGTAAAAGTTCGCCAGGTGCGGCACGTCCGACGGGCACTGCGCCGCCAGCGCCGTGACCGTCCCGTCGGTCATCTCCTGCGACGCCTCGGACAGCAGCGCGAGCCCCGCGGTCAGCGCCTCCTGCGGGTTCGCCACCAGGAAGCTGAACAGTCCGTTTACGCGCTTCGTGTTCAACCCCTCCGTGCCGAACGCCCCCAGCCGGAAGCACGGCGCCAGTTGATCGATCTTCTTCACGTCCGCGTAGGTGCTGCTCTCCAGACCGATCCCGACCGCTTTTGGCGTTTCGTCCGGAGCGCGGAGCACCAGAAACGCCTCGGCCGGGAAGTACGGGTTGGCGAAGATGTAGTTTTCCAGCTTCTCGGCCGGGATGCGGATGACGCCCTTCCCCATCGCGGCCACCGCCGGCACGTCGGCGCGCTGGAGCCGGTTGATCGGCAGCCGGCTACGGTTCACCAACGTCGGCAGGTCGACCGGGTCGGCCCAGTAGTTGATTACGTCGCGGGCGACCACGAACCCGCGGTCGGTAAAAAACTGGAGCACCGACTGCCAGTCGCGCCGGTACGCGGCGAACACCTTCGTCAGTCCGCGGGCGCGGGCCGCTTGCAGCACCGCGTCGAACAGTGGCGCGGCGGCCGCCTCGAACCCCTTCTTGCACCACGGGTGGCTCACCCGCCCCTGCTCCGGTTCGAGCGCGCAGTACCCCACCACCTGCCCGCCCTCTTCGGCGTAGAACCGCGCGCCGGGGTCGAACCCGCGCCCGCGGACGCGCTTCCGGACCTCGTCGGCGGTCGCGGCCTTGAAGCCCGGCAGCGCGTACGCGGCCACGTTGAACAGCGAGGCTTGCGTGACCTCGTCACCGGTCTGGAACGTGCGAATGTTCACGGCAGTGTCGGGAGCGAGTGGGCGGGCGGCGTTCCGTGATGGTAACGCGGCGCTCGCGCGCGGACAACCGAAGCCCCGTCGGGATTTCTCGCACATTCCGCGCCGCCGCGTTGGGGTTGATCTCGATTTGCCGCGGGTGTTACCGTGTGCGGCCCGAATTGTGAGGGTACCTCGTGATTGACGCACAAACGACCGCACAGATCCCGTCGCCCTCGGCACTCAACCGACTAGAACCGGTCGCGCGGACGGTCGCGGTGGTGGACGCGCCGCCGGAACCGCCCCGCACGGCCCCCCGCGCCGCGATCGGCGTTCTGGTCGCGCTGGCGCTGCTCGGCTGCGGGCTGCGGCTCGTGGCCCTGTTCACCGACCGCTGTCTGTGGCTCGACGAGGCCATGCTGGCGCTGAACCTCGTCAACCGCACGCCGCGCCAACTGCTCGACCCGCTCGACTGGAACCAGGGCGCGCCGGTCGGGTTCCTGCTGGCCGTAAAGGGCACGATCACCGCCCTCGGCGCGTCCGAGTGGGCGCTGCGGCTGGTCCCGTTCCTCGCGTCGTGCGCGGGCGTCTTCGGTTTCGCGTTCCTCTCGCGCCGGCTGCTCCCGGGGCACGCTGCGACCCTGGCGACGGCGCTGATGGCGCTGTCGCCGTACCTCATCAGTTACGCGGCCGAGTGCAAGCAGTACGCGTGCGACGCGGCGATGACCGTCGGGCTGCTTTCGGTCGCGATGGGGCTGCTCGAAGGCAGGGGCGGTGCCGCGCGGTGGGGCGGGCTGGCGGTGGTCGGCGCGCTCGCGGTGTGGTGCTCGCACCCCGCGACGTTCGTTCTCGCCGGGATCGGTACCGCCCTGCTCCTTCACGCGCTGGTCGAGCGCGACCGGAAGCGGTTCATCGCCGGGGGCCTGACGGTGGCGTGCTGGCTGGTCAGCTTCGGCGCGTGCTACGTGCTGTGTCTGAAACAGCTCGGCGGCAACAAGTACCTCACCGACTACTGGACCGAGCACTTCATGCCGCTGCCCCCCAAGGGGGTCGGCGATTTGGCGTGGGTCGCGGACCACCTGATCGCGTTCTTCGCGATGCCGGGGGGGTTCGGCGGCGAGCCGGTCCCGCTGGGCGGGTTCGCCGCGTTCCTGGCGCTGATCGGGCTGCGCGAGTGCGCCCGCGAGCGGTGGCCGGTGGCCGTCGCGCTGGCGGCGCCGGTCGGGTTCCTGCTGTTCGCCTCCGGGCTGCACAAGTACCCGTTCGGCGGGCGGCTGCTCCTGTTCCTGATCCCGCTCGGGCTCCTGCTGGTCGCCCGCGGCGCCTGGGCGGTGTTCGACGCGGTGCGCGACAGGAACCGGTTCGCCGCGCTCGCGCTGATCGTTCTCCTGGTGGGCGCGGCCGCGTGGCAGACGTCGGGCACGCTCCGCCGGCCGCTCCGGCACGAGCAGATCCGCCCGGTGATCGCTCAGGTGCGCGCCGAGATGCGGCCGGGCGACCGCGTTTACGTGTACTACAGCGCGATCCCGGCGTTCCAGTTCTACACCCGCGACAACCCGTTCCCGGAAGAGCGGGTGACGCTCGGCAACGAGTACCCGAACAACCCGGGCGGCTACCGCGACGAACTGAACCGGCTCCACGGCCGCGTGTGGGTGATCTACAGCCACCCGCACCACGGCGAGGAGATCATGATCCGCTCGATGTTCGAGAGCCGCGTACCGCGCGAGCAGATGATCAAGGAGCGCGGTGCCACCGCGTGGCTGTACGAATTGAAGTGAGTTCCAAGTGAAGACGGCGAGCCGAGTGGCTCGTCTTCACTTGGGACTCTGGAACTTGGAACTTCTCAAAGAAAGGTTCCCGCCCGAGGCGGCATCTCATTTTCGGTTGTGCCGGTCGCGCGGGCGGGGGCATTCCGCCTGTGCGCCCGGCCGGGGCGAATCGGCCGCGCGAACCGCGGCGGCTCCGGTTGATCCGCCCCGCGCAACCGGATATGGTCACTAGAAGCATCGCCTCACACGGGGTTCCACGATGTTCGGTCACGTGAGACTCGACCGCCGGGCGTTTCTCGGCGCCGCGCTCGTTTCCGCCGTCGGCGTGCCGTCGGCGGCGCTCGCCCAGCCGAACGTCGGCGAGCGGAAGATCGAGCCGCTCGACCTGCCGCTGGACAAGCCCGGCGTCTGGACGCTGCACTTCCGCTACAAGTCGCCGCGGATCGTGACCCTCGACGGCATCGGTAAGGACGGCAAGCCGGAGAAGAAAACCGTCTGGTACATGTGGTACCAGGTGTACAACCTCGCCCCGGAGGGCCGAGCGCCCGAGCCGGTCACGTTCCTGCCGGAGTTCGAACTGGTCACCAAGGACCTGCTCACCACGCACCTCGACGAGCCGCAGCCGCACATCGTCGAGCAGTTGCGGAAGATCGAGGACCCGACCGGCGTTCTGAACCTCCAGACGACGATCTCCATCTCGAAGCGGCCGATCCCGCCGAGTAAGCCCGACGCGATCCCGCGCGTGGTGTCCGGCGTGGCGATCTGGACCGACATGGCCGAGAAGGCCCCCAAGACGAACAAGTTCAGCGTGTACATCTCCGGATTGTCGAACGGCCTGGCGACGGAGGAGTTGCGGACCGGCGAGAAGCTGATTAAGCGGAAGACGCTACAGATCAACTTCATCCGTCCGACGGACGACAACCGCCCGCAGGTGGTCGACATCCGCCCGGACGACGCGAACGGCCCGGCCGAGCAGTGGATTTACCGGACGACGTCGGTCGCGAAGGCGATCGGCGGTCCCGCCCCGAAGCTCCCGCCGCCCCCGCCGTGAGAGCGACAACGAATCGCGGGCCGCGTGAAGAGATCCCTCGCTTTGCGAGGGATCTCTTTTTTCGTTCCCCTCGGCGATAGATAATCGGTGCTACGAATTCTGCGGCGTGTCACCCGTTCCGAGAGGCCCGCGATGGTCCCCACGGCGCTCGTGCTCGTCGCCCTCGCGGCCCCGCCCGCGACGCCCGCCGAGTCGTTCCGAAGGGCCGAAGAGCTCTACGCCGTCGACCGGTTCGGCGAGGCCGAACCGCTCTACAAAGCCGCCCTCGAATCGGAAGAACCGTTCCTCAGGCGCCGCGTCTACACGCGGCTCATGAACCTCTACGCCCGCTCCGGGCGCCCCGACAAGGCGATCAAGTTGGCCGAGCCGTACCGCGCGTGGCTCAAAAGCGTCAACGACCCGGACGCACTCGCGGCGCTCGACCTGCTCACCGGCGAGTGCCTGCACGAACTCGGCTACTCGGCCGACGCCGACAAGCACCTCGTCGCGGCGCTCGATTCGAAGTTGCTGCCCGCCGGCGGCAAACTGGAAGCGCTGCGGCTCCGCGCCGAGGTCGCGGCCCGCCGCAGGGACGCGGCCGAAAACGAACGGTGGGCGGATCTGGAAAAGGAGGCCGCGGAGGCGTCGAAGAGGGCCGTTCGCGTGAGCGACGCGGCCGCGCGGGTGGTCGCCGGGCGGTACCTCGCCGAGGCCCTCTTCCGCCGCGGCGACACCGACGGCGCCCTCGCGGCGCTCGCAGAGTTCCCCGACCTCCACGACAAGCTCGAAGACCCGTTGGGGCGCCGCGACACCCAGCGCCAGCGGGCCAAGCTCCTGGCCGCGAAGGGGAACTACGCCGACGCCGCTCCGCTCTTCAAGGAGGCGCTCGAACTGCACCGCAAGCACCAGCCCCGGCGCCGGCTCGTCGCGGGCGACATCCTCGCGGAGTGGACGACCGCGGCCCTGACGCAGGGTTCCACCACGCTGGGCCGCGCCGAGGTCGCCAGGCTCCGCGACCGGGCCGCCGCCGAGTACCGCGCGGCCCTCGATTCACCGGCCGACAACCCGGACGCCGGCGGACCGCTCGCGGCGCTCGTTCGGCTCCAGGCGCTCACGCGCCAGGCGCGGCAGTTCGCGCAGGCCCTCGACGTCACGGTGACCGCGGGCGAGCGGTGGGAGAACGACCCCCTCGTGGACGGCCGGCTCAAGTCCGATCGCGGCGGGCTCGAACTGATGACCTCCGCGTACAAGACCGCGCGAACGTCGCTGGCACAGGCGCTGGCGGACCTCGACGCGTCCGACCCGCCGAACCTGCGCGTGCTGCCGATGGTGCTGGTCAACCTCGCGACCGCCGAACTGGCGCTCGGAGATTCGGACAAGGCCACCACGCTGCTCGTGCGGTGTACCGAGCTTTATCGCAAGCACAAGCTCGCCCCGGACCCGGTCCGCGCCGAGTGCGATTACCTCACCGGCGTCGCGGCGACCCGGCGCGGCGACTTCGCCCAGGCGATGGCCCATTTTCGCGCGGGCCTGGCGCTGTGCGACACGGTCGGACGGGCGGCCGACCCGGTGCGATTCAACCTGTGGCTCAACGTCGCGCTCATCCACAAGGAACAGGGCGACGCGGCCGCCGCGGGGGACGCGCTGAAGAAAGCGGCGGACGTGCTCGCGGGGTTGGTGGAGCCCGACGACCTCAGCGCCGCGCTCATCGACGCGGTGCGGGCCGACCTGTTCCTCGCGCGAGGACAGGTGGCGCCGGCCCTGCCGCTGGCGGCGCGGCTCGAAGCCGCGTGTGCGAAGTACGGCTACCGCTCCGGGTACCTGTGGGCGACCGCGAAGCACGTCCGCGCGCTCGACCTGCTCACGCGAAAGGACGCCCCGGCCGCGGAAGCGGTCTGGCTCGAACTCGCGGAGGCGCAACGGAAGGAGAAGCACGTCCTCCTTGCCCGAACGCTCAACTTCCTCGGCGTCTGCGCCGAGCTGCGCGGCAAGGACGCGGACGCCGCAAAGTTGTTCGAGGAGGCCCGCGCGTTTCAGGCGGACCGGCCGCGGTGTCCGCCGGTCACGCGCGGGATCACGCTCTGGCGGCTCGCGGTTCTCACCGACAAGGCGGGCCAGAAGGCCGAGGCCAAGGCGCTGCTGAACGAGGTGTTCGACGTGGCCGACCGGGCGCGGCTCAACACGTTCGGCGCGGCGGCGCAGCGGGCGCAGTTCTTCGCGCAGTTCGCGCCCGCGTTCGAGCAACTCGCGTCGTGGTGCGCCCGCGACAACGACGGCGAGGCCCTGCTCCGCGCCGCGGTGAGAAGCCGCAGCCGGACCCTGCTCGACCAGATGCTGGCGGCCGGCGTGGACCCGCGCGACCGGCTCACCGGTGCGGCCGGCGCGCGGCTCCTCAAGCGCGAGGCCGAGGCGCGCCGGTCGGTGTCGCGGCTCCGGGCGAAAGCGATGCTCGTTACCGCGGCGGCGGGCAACGATCCGGACGCGAAGAAGGTGCTGGCCGAACTCGAATCTGCACAGAAAGAGTACACCGACGCCTGGCGCGAGATCGCCAACGCCGACCCGCTCACGCGCGTGCTGACCGATCCGGCCTTCGGCGAAGCGGCTCTCGCGCAGGCGCGGAAGGAGGCGCAGAAGTCAGGCGGGGTGCTGCTCGCGTACCTGATCGGTCGCGACGAGAGCTTCGCCGTGCTGAGCACCGACCCCGCCGTGCCGCCGCAGGTGTTCAGGCTGTCCGTCGCGCGCCCGGTGGCCGACACCATCGGCGACGCCCCCGCGGCCGACGCGGTGACGCGGGCCGGCTTCCGCGGCGTCACCGTCAAGCCGACCGGCAAGCAGCCCGACCGCCCCGCGGCCGCGCCGGTCGAACTCGTTCCGCTGACGGACGTGGTCACCGGGCGCCTGGTGAACCAGTACCTGCGGTACGTCGCGGACCCGGCGTTCAGCCCGACGCGCGGGATCAACCTCGTCTCGCGCACCCCGAACGTCGCACGGCCGTCCGCGCCGGAAATTCTTGGCGACGCGGTGCTGCCGGCCGCGCTCCGCGACAAGATCCGCGCCGCCGGTGCGAAGCGGGTCGTGTTGATCCCCGACGGCGCGCTTCACAAGCTGCCGTTCGAGTGCCTACTGCTTTCCGCAACGCCGAACCCGAAATACGCACTCGATGAACTTCCGCCGGTGTGTTACATGCCGTCGATTGCGGCGCTCGCGGTGGTGCTGAACCGCCCGCGGGCGCTCGACGGCGAAACGTCCCTGCTGACGGTCGGCGACCCCGCGTATCCGGAGGCGGGCGCGTCCGCGCTCCCGCGGCTGCCGTTCACCGCGGTCGAGAGCAAGCGCGTGCGGCAGTCGTTCCCCGAGGACCGAGTCACGGCGCTGGAGGGGCCTAACGCGACCGAGGCGAACGTGACCGGGGCGATGCCCGGCAAGCGGTTCATCCACCTCGCGGCGCACGGATTCGCCGACGAGCAGTTCGGCAACGCGTTCGCCGCGGTCGCGCTGACCCCGCCTTCCAAGGGAACCGAGGAGCCCGGCAACGACGGGTTCCTAACGCTCCACGAGATCACGCGGTTGAAGCTGACCGGGTGCGAACTGACCGTGCTGAGCGCGTGTGTGACGAACGTCGGCCCGCAGCGCCCGATGGAAGCGGGCGTGACGCTCGCGGGGGCCTTCCTGGGCGCCGGGTCACGCGGGGTGATGGCGAGTTGCTGGTCGGTGGACGACCGGGCGACGGCCGAGCTGATGGGCGCGTTCTTCGGCGCGGTCCGACCGGCCGACGGCAAGGGCGCGCCGTACCCGGAGGCGCTGAAGGCGGCCCGCGTCGCGGTGAAGGGCAAGCCGGGGTGGGAGGCGCCGTTCTACTGGGCGCCGTTCGTGTACGTCGGGCCGCCGGATTGATAATGTGGTCCGGTCACGGAGTGACCGGTCTTCTGCTGTCCGGCATACCGCGCCCCGGCCCACCTCGTTCGCCATCTCGGCGGCACGCGGGAAGCCCGGTCACGGAGTGACCGGGCCACATTTCAGAACTGAATGTAGATGAACGTCTTGGTGACGCCGGGCGTGAGCGTCACCACGGCGAACAGTGCCGCGACGCAGGCCGCAGCCCGTACCGGCGACGGCACCACGTAGCCCCAGCGCGACTTCAATTTGCCGAACAGGTGCCCGACCGCCACCGCCACCACCAGCAGCGGCACCCACACCGGCACCCGCGGCGACCACGCGCCCCACACGTCGGACGCCGCGAACGACTTCAGCATGAGCCACCCGTCCGCCCACGATTCCATGCGGACCAGGATCAGCATTGCGACGAGCTGCGAGAGCGTCAGCCCCCAGGCGAGCACGGCCCACAGGCGCGTGGCACGCACCGCGTCGAGCCACCGCACGCCGGTCGCGGCGCGGTCGAACGCACGGTGCAGGCAGATCAACAGCCCGTTGTAAACGCCGTAGGCCAGCCACGCCCACGTCGCCCCGTGCCACAGCCCGCACAGCACGAACAGCAGCATCAGGTTGAAGTACGTGCGCACCGGGCCGCGCCGGCTGCCGCCGAGCGGGAAGTAGAGGTAGTCGCGCAACCACGACGACAGCGACATGTGCCACCGGCGCCAGAAGTCGGTGATGTTCGTCGCGAGGTACGGCACGTCGAAGTTCCGCGGCAGCTCGAACCCGAACCACTTCGCGATCCCGATCGCCATGTCCGAGTAGCCCGAGAAGTCGCAGTAGATCTGCGCCGCCCACGCGACCGCGGCCCAGCGGTGCGCGGCCGGGTCGAAGGCCGACGGGTTCCCGAACACCGGCGAAACGAACAGCACGTCGAGCTGGTCCGCGATCACCAGCTTCTTGAACAGCCCGACGAGGAACAGCCGCAACCCGTCCGCGATCTGATCCGCGGTGGGCGTCGGCGGCGTTTCCATCTGCGGGAGGAACTCGACGGCCCGCACGATCGGCCCGGCCGCCAACTGCGGGAAGAACGCGACGAACAGCGCGTAATCGCGGAAGCTCCGCACGGCCCGGATCTGCTTACGGTACACGTCCACCGTATAGCTGATGCCCTGGAACGTGTGGAAGCTGATGCCCAGCGGCAACAGGATGTTCCAGTACCGGTCGCGAACTTCGAGGCCGCACCACCGGCCGAGCGTCACCGCGTTGTCGTACACGAACGGCGTGTACTTGAACGCGATGAGCAGCCCGAGGTTCGCGGCGATACTGACGACGAGCCACCGCTTACGCGCGCGGTCGCCGTCGGAGTCCTCGACCCGGATCGCGGCACAATAGTCGATGATCGTGCAGAGGAGGATGACCCACAGGTACCACGGGCTGAGCCACGCGTAGAAGGCCCAGCTCGCGACGAGCAGCACGTTGTACTTGTGCGCGCGACTCTTCAGCGCGAAGTACAGGAAGAGCACAACGGGCAGGAACGCAAAAAACCACTTGTTCGCGAAGATCATGGGGTCCGCCCCGCCTCCTCCAGCTTGCCCCGCAGCCACGCGTTAAACGTGTGGCACCCCGGCGGCGTCAGGTGGATCAGGTCCGCGAAATGCTCGTCGGTCAGCCCGGCGCCGTCGCGGCCGCCACGAATCACCTTCAGGCCGCGTTCGCGTTCCACTTCCGCCAGCCGGACGCGGTACTCCGCGAACGCGGCCGCGTTCTCCGACTCCCAGTCGGTCGTCACCGGCATGTCCACCAGCACCAGTTCGACCCCGTGATCGGCGCACCAGTCGGCCAGTTTGTAGACGTACCGCAGGTGCGAGCCGGTGCGGAACTTGTCCAGGTACTTGAACGGCGGGCGCACGCCCGCGGCCTTCATCCGATCCCAGCGGCGGAGGGCATAGCCCCGCAGCGGGGCGTAGCCGGTCGGGCTGGTGAGATCGTCGGCGTGCTCGCGCTGGTTGGTCGCGTCCCGGAGCGCTTCGGGGCAGCTGCCGGGCGCGAGCGCGTCGGCGCGGGTCGCGGCCCACATCCGGAACGCGTGCCGGTAGTGGTACACGTTCGACACCCGGCCGAACTTCCCCTCCAGGTAGTGCCGGGCCGTCCACTCGGCCGCGTCCGGCCGCGTGCGCATCACCTCGACGAGATCGCGGGGTGCCAGTAGCGTGCGGGCGCCGTGCGGTTCGCCGCGGGCGTCGTTCAGGTCGCTGGCCGTGATGCCGTAAACGAGCACGCGCGGGGGAACGGGGCAAGCGAGCTTGGTGGCGTAATAGAAGTCGGTCGAGGTGCCGCCGGACAGCCCGACCGCGTAGCCGTCGTTGAGCGGCCGCCCGCGCCACGGGACCCCCGCGAGCGCCGCCGGGTCGATCCCTTCTGCCACCGGCGAACCTCCGACGTAAACGACGTCCCGCGGCCGTTCGGCACACGCGCGGATGCGGGACGTGTAGTCGTCGGGGGAATAGCGGCCCCACAGCGGCGCGAAAAGCCCGAAGCCGGTGTCGGCCAGCACCAGAAACAGCAGGAAGAAGACGACGGTGCGGTTTCGAGACGCGAAGCGGGCGGTACGGCGTCCCGCGTTCGCGACACGGGCCGCAAACGGACGGCGCGTGGTGCGGGCGGTCGGGGGCGCGGGGGTGGAGAGCATGCGGGCCGTCCGTGGCGGGAAATCGCGGGCGAATTTTCGCGCGCACCGCGTCCCGTTGCTTATCGGCTCCGGCCCGCTGCACTCTTTACCGTTTTCCTCACCGATCTTGCTTCCCCGATCGGTACGGGTAGAACATGCGGAATACCCCCGAACCGGCCGCTCAGGAGGTCCCTCGTGCTCCGCACTCGTTTCGCCGTCACCGCCCTGCTGGGCGCTGCACTCGCCGCCGTCGCCGGCGGCCAGGATCGCGCGTTCACGCTCAGCTTCAAGGCCCCGGACGGCAAGCTCGTCCCGTTCTACCAGGAGATGAGCACCGAGGTCACCCAGCACATCAAGGTACAGGGCCAGGACCTGCCCCAACAGCAGAAGAGCACGTTCTGGTACCAGTGGACGCCCATCAAGGAAGAGAAGGCGACGGAGGGGAAGGAAGAGTACACCCGCTGGACGCTGAAGCAGAAGATCGAAGGGCTGCGGATGAACATCGACATCTCCGGCAACCCGATCAACTACGACTCGACCAAGGCCGACGCGGCCGGCGCCGCGGGCAATCCGGGCCTCATCGAGTTCTTCAAGAACCTGAAGGACTCCGAGTTCACCGTCACGCTGGGCAAGAACTACAAGGTGGAGAAGGTGGAGGGCAAGGAGGCGTTCATCAACAAGCTCGGCTCCGGCAGCGCGCAGATGGACTCGCTCTTGAAGAAGGTGATGACCGACGACGCGCTGAAGGAGATGACCGACCCGACGTACAAACTGCTCCCCGACGCGCCCAAGAAGAAGGGCGACAAGTGGGAGAAGAAGACCAACCTGAACCTCGGGCCGATCGGCAGCTACGAGCTGACGTACAAGTTCACCTACCTCGAACCGGACAAGGAAGGGGCCAAGAAGGACTTCGACAAGATCGAGGTGGAGACGGTCATCAACTACACCGCGCCGAAGGACACGACCGAAGGGCTCTTGTTCCGCATCAAGGAGGGGAGCAAGCTGACCAGCGACCCGGCCGGTAGCAAGGGCGTGGTGTACTACGACCCGCGGAACCACCGGATCGACGAGGCGACGATCAACATCAAGCTGAAGGGCGACCTGGTCGTGGTGATCGGCGGCACCGACACGAAGGTGGAACTGACGCAGGAGCAGAAGACCACCATCAAGACGTCGGACACGAGCTTCATCGCGCCGAAGGCCCCGACGCCCCCGCCCCCCCCGCCGGGCAAGTGACCCGCACGACTGCGGCCCGTCTGCTCCGCCCGGCCACGCGCCGGGCGGTTTCGTTTCCGGGGTGAGCCATGAAGATCGCGGTTCTCGGTGCGGCGGGACAGCTCGGGCGAGACCTCTGCCCGCGGCTCGCGGCGCTCGGCGATGTGATCCCGCTGTCGCGCGCCGACATCGACCTCGAACGGCCCGACGCTATCGCACCGGCGGTCGCGGCCCTCCGGCCCGATCTGTTCGTCAACTGCGCGGCCTACAACTTCGTGGACAAGGCCGAGACCGATTGGAGCACCGCCTTCAAGGTGAACGAGTTCGGCGTCCAGTTCCTCGCGATCGCGTGCCGCGAGGTCGGGGCGAAACTCGTCCAGTTCAGCACCGATTACGTTTTCGGAGCCGACCCGAACCGCGCGACACCGTACTCCGAGGACGACCCGCCCGCACCGATCAGTTACTACGGCAAGAGCAAGGACTGGACCGAGCGGTTCGCCTCTACCCAGGCCCCGAACGGCCTCGTGCTCCGCACCTGCGGTCTCTACGGCGTCTGGGGCAGCGGCGGAAAGGGCGGCAACTTCGTCGAGACGATGCTGCGCGTCGCGGGTCAGGGCAAGCCGCTCCGCGTGGTCAGCGACCAGCGCTGCACGCCGAGCTACACGGCCGACGTCGCGGAGGCGACCGTCCGACTCATCCAGTGCGGTGCGACCGGGTTGTTCCACGTCGTGAACAGCGGCGATTGCACGTGGTACGAGTTCGCGGCCGAGATCTTCCGCCGGTCGGGGCTGAAACCCGATCTCACGCCGATCACCTCCGCCGAGTATAACGCCCCGGCCAGGCGCCCCGCGTACAGCGTCCTCTCCACCGCGAAACTCGCCGGCGTCATCGGTTCCCCGCTGCGTTCATGGCAAGACGCGCTCGCCGCGTACCTCGTAGAACGCCAAAACAAGCCCGCCTGAGGCCCGTCCGCATTCTGCACATTCCTGGCACAGCGCCCTTGACTCTGATGGTGCGCGCCGCCAAACTGTACTGAGACAGAATCTCAATAAGAGCGGCCGAGATCGGGGACGCGTGCAGCCATGTTGATGCCCTTGGACATGCTGACCGCCGGCGAGTGGGCCGAGGTCGAGGAGGTGACCGGCCAGCCCGCGTGGGTCGGCCGGCTCGCCGAGCTCGGCATCCGCCAGGGGTGCCGGTTGCAGGTCGTTCAACCCGGCTCGCCGTGCCTGTTGAACGTGTCCGGGTGCAAGCTGTGCCTCCGCGGCGGCGAGTGCTCACAAATATTGGTTCGCCCGGTGGTCGGCTGATGCCAACTCTCGCCGACCTGTCGCCCGGTCAGAGCGCCGAAGTGCTGTCACTCTCCGGCGACGCGGCCCTCGTCCAGCGGCTCTACGAGATGGGCTTGCTCGAAGGCGAGCGCGTCGAGGTCGTCGCCCGCGCTCCGCTGGGCGACCCGATCGAGATCCGGTTCGGAAACTCCCGCCTCAGCCTGCGAAAAGCCGAAGCCGCCAACATCACCGTTCGCTAGAAGCGCGGGCCGCTTCAGACGCGGAACGCGGGGCGAAGAAGGACCCGATCTCGTTCCGGTTTCGAGCCTGGCTTTTCGTTCCGCGCTCCGCGTTCCGAACTCCGCAATCGAAAGCTCCGCGTTCGATAACAATGCAAACTGCCACGCTCACCGTCGCGCTCGTCGGCAACCCGAACGCGGGCAAATCGACCCTCTTCAACGCGCTGTCCGGACTGCGCCAGCGGGTCGGCAACTACCCCGGTGTGACCGTCGAAATGAAGAAGGGGAAGTTCGTCGCCGGCGGCGCGGACGCGGACCTCATCGACCTCCCCGGTACGTACAGCCTCGCCGCCCGGAGCCCCGACGAGATGGTCGCGGTCGACCTCCTGCTCGGGCGGCGCCCCGAAGAGCCGCGGCCGTCGGTCGTCGTCTCCATCGTCGACGCCACCAACCTCGACCGGCACCTCTACCTCACCAGCCAGTTGCTCGACCTCGGCGTTCCGGTCGTCGTGGCCGTGAACATGATCGACGCGGCGAAGGCGCAGGGCCTCGCGATCGACTACGCGAAGCTGGGCGCGGCGATCGGCGCGCCGGTCGTCCCGATCCAGGCGAACAACGGCACCGGCGTCCCCGAGCTCACGAAGCTGATCCGCGCCGCGGTCGACGGCGGCGCGCGGCCGCACGGTCCGGCGTTTCCGCCGGCGTTCGAGGAGGCCGTCGGGCAGTTCCAGAAGGAGCTGTCCGACGAGGTGCCCGCGTTCCTCGTGCGCCGACTGATCCTCGACGTGGGCGGGTACACCGAGCAGTGGCTCGTGGAGCGGCACGGCGAGCGCCTGAAGGCGATGCTCGCGGCGGCCCGCGACCGGCTCGCGGCGGCCGGGCACGCGGTCCCGGGCGTCGAGGCCCGCGCCCGCTTCAACTGGGTGAAAGCCGCAATCGCGGCCGCCGTGACGAAGCCCGCCGTCCGGCCCGTCACCTGGACCGATCGCATCGACGCCGTGCTCGCGCATCGGTTGTGGGGCACACTCGTGTTCCTGACCGTGATGTTCCTGATGTTCCAGTCGATCTTCCTGTGGGCGAAGCCGCTCATGGACCTGATCGACGGCGGCCGCGAGTCGGTCGCGAAGGCCGTCGAGGGGGCGATGGCGTCGGGGCCGCTCCGCGCGCTCGTCGCGGACGGGGTCATCAAGGGCGCGGGCAGCGTGCTGGTGTTCCTGCCGCAGATCATGATCCTGTTCGGGTTCATCGCGGTGCTGGAGGACTGCGGGTACATGGCCCGCGCCGCGTTCCTCATGGACCGCCTGATGAGCCGTTGCGGGCTGAGCGGCAAGTCGTTCATCCCGATGTTGTCGAGCGTCGCGTGTGCGGTCCCCGGCATCATGGCGACGCGGGTGATCGAGAACCGGCGCGACCGGCTCGCGACGATCCTCGTGTCGCCGCTGATGAGCTGCTCCGCGCGGCTGCCGGTGTACGTCCTCCTGATCGGGGCGTTCGTGGCGAAGCCGGGTTCGCCCGGGTGGCTGCCGGGGCTGGTGCTGTTCGCGATGTACATGATCGGCTTCACCGTCGCGCCGCTCGTCGCGCTCGGGTTGCGGCGGACGCTCCTCCGCGGGGCGCCGCCGGTGTTCGTGATGGAACTGCCGGCCTACCGCCGGCCGAAGCTGACGTCCGTGCTGCGGCGCATGTTCGGAGCGGGCTGGGCGTTCACGTTCCGCGCGGGGACGATCATCCTCGCGGCGATGATCGTCGTCTGGGCGCTCCTGTACTTCCCGCACACGGACGCCAACGGCGAATCGTACCCCGAGCGGATCGAGAGGGCCGAGGACGCGGCGAAGGAGAACGCCGACCGGCTGAAGGAACTGAAGGAGAAGGGCGACGCCGCGACCGAGGAAGAAAAGGCCGAACTGGCAAAACTCGAAGACGCCGCGGCGCTGCCCGACCGGCTCAACGGCGAGTGGAAGCGGCGGAGCGCGCTGGGGCGGGCCGGCCTGTGGATGGAGCCGGCGTTCAAGCCGCTCGGGTGGGACTGGAAGATCGGCGTGGGCGTGATGGCGAGTTTCCCGGCCCGCGAGGTGATCGTCGGCACGTTCGGGCTCCTGTACGACGTCGGCGACGTCGACCCGAAGGCGGTGGGCGATCAGAGCGCCGACGACGAGGCGAAGGAGAAGGCCGCGGGGCTCACGAAGGCGGTCCAGGACGACTGGTCGAAGGACCCGGTCCGCGGCAGATACGGGGTGCCGGTGGCGCTGTCGATCATGGTATTTTTCGCGCTGTGCTGTCAGTGCGCCGCGACGCTCGCGACCATCTGGCGCGAGACGAAGAGCGTCGCGTGGCCGGTGTTCACCTTCGTGTACATGACGGCCCTCGCGTACCTCGGCGCGACGGCCACGTTCCAGTTAGGAAAGCTGATCGTCGGGTGAGGGTCATGTCCACAGCACTTCAGTTCGTTCTGGTCGGCGCGATCGTCGCACTCGCGGCGGGCTACCTCCTGCGCGCGACGTGGAAGACGTGGTTCGGCCGGTCGAAAGCGGGTTGCGGGTCCGGGTGCGGGACGTGCGCGGCCCCCGCACCGGATGCGGGAACGCCCGGCCGGCGCCCGCTCCCGATGGCGTGATCGGGCGGGTTGCTCGGGCCGGCATGAAATGACGGAGTGCCAACATCTTCACGCGGCACTCCGGATCAACGTCGGGCGATTCCCCCTCCGTTCCTCCGAACAAATACCGGAACCGCGTGCGCCCGGGCGCACGCGGTTCCGATCGCGCAACCGGAATTACGCCGACGATCCGCTTACGCCGGGCACAGCGGGGCTCCGCGCCACCCGCCAATCCCGACCGTGCGAAAGATTCGCGGACCTTACGCCGCCGAGAGGGGATTACTCTGTAGCGACGTTCATCCACGCACCATCACCGAGGACCGCCCGTGCTCCCGCTCCGATTCGGCCCGCTCGCGCTCTGCGTGTTCCTCGCGCCCCCGCTCCGCGCGGAAGAACCCGGGGGCAATCTGCGCGACGACGCGAGAAAGGCGCTCAAGACGGCCGCGACGTTCTACCGCACGAAGGCGGCCAGCCACGGCGGGTACGTTTACTACTACTCGCCCGACCTGAAGGAGCGGTGGGGCGAGGGGGCGGCGTCCGCGGACACGATCTTCGTTCAGCCGCCCGGCACGCCGACCGTCGGGACGGCGTACCTCCGTGCGTACGAGGCGACCGGCGACGGGTTCTACCTCGACGCGGCCCGCGAGACGGCCAGGGCGCTCGTGTACGGCCAGCTCGAATCCGGCGGGTGGACTCAGGTGATCCACTTCGCGCGGGCCAACCGCATGGGCAAATACCGCAACGGCAAGGGCGGCAACTGGAACGCGTCGTCTCTCGACGACGGGCAGACGCAGGCGGCCCTCGTCACGCTGATGCGGACCGACCGGGCGCTCGATTTCAAGCACAAGGAGATCCACGAGGCCGTCACCTACGGGCTCGATCGGCTGCTCGGCGCGCAGTTCCGCAACGGCGGGTTCCCGCAGGTGTGGACAAAGGACGTGGTGGACTTCCTCGCGGTCCCCGCGAAGTACCCCGACTACGACTGGAAGACGGAAGGCCGCGTGAAGAACTACTGGGACTATCCGACGCTCAACGACGGCCTCGCCGGCACCGTGGCCGACGTGCTCGTCGAGGCGCACCTCACCTACAAGGACGCGAAGTACAAGGCGGCGCTCGAAAAGCTCGGCGACTTTCTGATCTTGGCGCAGATGCCCGACCCGCAGCCGGGCTGGTGCCAGCAGTACAGCCAGAAGATGGTTCCGATCTGGGCGCGGAAGTTCGAGCCGCCCGCGATCACCGGCTGGGAGTCGCAGGACGCGATGCGAACGCTCGTCAAAATCGCGCGGCACACCGGCGAGCGGAAGTACCTCGCGCCGATCCCGCGGGCGCTCGCGTACTTCAACAAGTCGCTCCTGGAAGACGGCAAGGTGGCCCGCTTCTACGAGCTGAAGACGAACAAGCCGCTCTACATGAACGCGCGGTACGAACTCACCTACGACGACTCCGCGGCCCCCGCCCACTACGGCTGGAAACAGCCGGCGCGGTTCAAGGAGATCGAGAAGGAGTACGAGGACGCGAGGGCCGACCGCGCACCGGAGGCGAAGCCACGCACCGCGAAGGAGCTTGAGGCCGACGTTCGGCGCGTCCTGAAGGAGTTGGACGCGGAGGGGCGGTGGGTGAGCGTGTACGCGGGCGAGCGGCTGGTGGGTCAGCCGAAGTTCGCGCGGGAGTTCCGGTACATTTCGAGCGCCGTATTCAGTGCGAACGTCGAGACGCTGAGCGCGTATATTGCGGCGAAGTGAGCAGCGCTCAGAGTGGTCCGCTCGCTCCGCGAGCGGTGCGACACGCGCGGTTGAGCGGTGCGGATGCGGTCATTCCGCCACGACCCGTGACGCAACCGCTCGCGGAGCGAGCGGACCACTGTGGGGCCGTCATTCCTTCTCCCCCGCCCGCACGATCGCGTTGAACACGAGCTTGAACGTGGCGTGCGGCTGCGCCCGGTACAGCACCTGTGGGCCGTACAGCACGACCCGCGCCTTCCCGACCTTCGCGTCCACCACCGCGGCGCCACCGTCGAGGTACTCCTGCCCGAACGCCCACCCGCTACGGAGCGGCGATTTGCCCGCGAACCACGCGACGCGCGTCAGGTTCGACTTCCCCCCGATCTCCGGTAGCCGGAACGTCGGGCTGTTGGCGAACATCACGTCCACCTCGTCCGCCAGTCCCCACGCGAGCGGGTGCGTCGGATCGACCTTCGCCCGGAGCACCGACGGCGGCACGTAGAACATGTCACGGCCCAGCGGCTTCAAATTGCCGTCCGCGTCCTTCGCGACGAGGTGATTGCCCACCGACAGACCGAGCGCGTTCGCCAGGGCCGTCGAGGTGCCGATGGTGAGGACCGTTCCGCCCTCCTCCACGAACTTCTTCAACTGCGGAACCGTCTTGGCGGCGGTGATGCTCCCGCGGCGCCCCCGGTAGTCCGCCGGCAACCCGAGCTCGTCGACCACGTTCGGCTCCGGCGGTTGGTCGCCGCCCGTCCCGCGTCCGCCCGTGCCGAACGCGCCGTCGACGAGCAGGATCACGTCGAACTTCTCGCGCAGCCCGCCCTTGTCGAGATCGGGCGGGTAAACGACCGTAAACGGGAACTCGAACTGCTCGAACAGCCACCGCGTCCAGCCCGACGGCATCGAGCCGCCGTAGCGGTCCCACAACGCGACCCGCACGGGCTTCAGTACGACCACCCCCTTGCCCGGCGCCTCCACCGAACCGATGAACCGCGTGCCGAGCGCCTGCGCGATCTTCTCCAGCCGCACCGGCGTGCCGTCCTTCTTGACGACGAAGAACGCGCCGGACGGGTGCTTCGCGTCGCCGGCCGCGAACGGCTCTTTCAGCCGGTGAATCTCTTCGCCCGCGGCGAGGAGCTGGTTCACCGCGCGGAACGCGTCGTTGGTCTGCGGGTCGAGGAAGAACCCGACCGCCCCGTCGGCGTCGAGCACCTTCGCGGGCGGCGGGGGAACCTCGTCCTTCAGTTCCTCGAACGGCCCGTCGAAGCCCTCCAGTACGCGGTCGAACTTCACGCCCATCTGGAACGCGAGGGTGTACCCGGCCGCGTCGTAGGGCGGCGTGGGCGGGGCGCCGGGGTACGCGAAGTCGTCCGGGTGGTCCTGCGGCTCGAACATGTCGAGCACGTGCGCGCGGAACGCCTGCGAGCACTTCACGACGTAGGAGCCCGCCGGGTACTTCTTCCCGGCCGCCTCGAACGCCTCTTTTGCGCGGTGGACCTTCACCCCGGTGCCGATGAGAGCGTTGACGAACTTCGTCGCGGTGAGGAAGTCGGGCTGATCCGCGGGGACGATGTAGCTGCGGGCGTCGCGCTTCGCCGGGTCGCGGAAGAACTTCTGGAACCCCTCCTGTCCCTTCGCGCCCCTGGCGGCCGCGACCACCTTCGGCGTCACGGTCCAACTGTCTTTGTTGCCGCGGTCGATGGCGTTCTTGCCCATCAGCCAGATGTTGTGCAGGAGCTGTTCGCGGTGCCGGGAGGCGTAATCCAGCACCGCCTTGTTCGCAGTAACCGAGTACTCGACCGACCGGCGGAAGTGCCACTCTTGCGGCGCGATCGGGCTCAGCAGATCGGCCTTCGGGAGCTGCATCGCGGGGTTGAACGGGATGCGCGTCGGCGTCGGATGGCCGATGGTCTCCGTCAGGAGGCCGATCATGTTGTGAAAGTACGCGGTGGTGCGCAGCCCGCCGTTGAACCACGTCGAGTACCGCGCCCCCGAGCGCGTGGTGGCGCCGGGCTTGTCCTCCGCGATGAATCGCTGCATCATCGCGGCGCCTAGCGCGTCAATACCGCTGACGACCAGGGGGTCGAAGTTGTAGTTGAACGGGTCGCGGAACGGCGGGCAGAACAGCACGGTGCCGGGCGGGCCGGTCTGGTGGTGGTTGTAGACGATCTGCGGGAGCCACTCGCGGTACATGACGCGGTTCATGTTCCGCGTCTCGGCCTGCGTGTTGGCGTAGAAGTCGCGGTTGTTGTCGTGGCCGATGTACTTCTGGTAGAGCCGCGGCAGCGTCGAGAGTGTCCGCTTTTTCGGCTCTTTTTCGCGCATGTACCAGTCGGCACAGAGGTCCATGCCGTCCGGGTTGGCGTGGACGAACAGGATGACGACGTCGTCGAGGATGCGGAGCGTCTCGGCGTCGTTCGCGCTGAGGAGCCGGTAGATCGTTTCGGCCATCGCCTGCGCGCAGAGCACCTCGCTGGCGTGCAGCCCGCCGTCGATCCACACGACGGCCTTTCCCTCGGCCGCGAGCTTCTCCGCGATCCGCGGCGGAACCTCCGCGTTCGCGAGCGTTTGCGCGATCTCGCGGTACCGGTCGAGCTTCTTGTGGTTCGCGGGGGACGTGACGACCGCCATGAGTTGCGGGCGCTTCTCCGCGGTACGGCCGATGTCCACGACCTTGATGCGGTCGGACTCCTTTTCGAGCCGGGTGAGGTACGCGGCGTACTGCTCGTAGTTCGCGAGACAGTAATCGTCACCGAGGTCGAACCCGAAGTGCGCCTTCGGGGTCGCGACGCGCGGCGCCGCGGGTTCGGCGGAGTTGGCCGGCGCGAGTGAACCGACGAGCGCGATTCCGATCGCGAGCGCGAGGGGCGAGAACAGGCGGCGGGACATGGGGCAGCCTCGGAGGGAGCGGGCGGAGGGCGTTTTGGCAGGCGTCACGAGCCGCACGGCATCGCGACACAACGCATTGCGGTCGGAGAGGTGTACGGTGCCGCAGGTTGCGGCACCGGGCGAGGAACCCGGGCGCTAGCGCTCCCAGGGCGCCTTGTCGTCCCAGTGGGTGTCGGTCCATTCGATCCGCTGCAACAGGCGGTAGCTCTCGTAGGCGAGGAACCCGAACAGGATTCCGACGTAGACGCTGCCGAGCGGGACCCACGACGGAAATTGTCCCACGATTTCGGCGTTGAACTGCCGCACGTCGAGCTCACAAAACAGACAGTACGCGACCACCAGGAGCGCAGCGCCAAAGGAGATTTGCAGCGAGACGCGCGTGCCGCGGGTGCCCCACCTCATCATGCACAGTTCGCGGCTCACCTGCCCGCCGTCGAGCGGGAACACCGGCAGGAGGTTCAGCACCCCCCAGTACAGGTTCACCCAGACGAGTTGCCGGTACAGGAACGCCAGTTCGAGACCGTTTGTCGGCCGGCCGTTGGGTGCTGTGGCCCACCCCAGGGCCGCGTTCGAACCGTACACGATGCCGTAAAGTATGAAGCCCGCGCCCGGCCCCGCCAGCGAGACGGCGATGCGCCGCCAGCGTCCTGGAACCGTCCCCGTCGGGACCGCCAGCCCGCCGAACGCGTAGAGGACGATGTCGGCGTCCGTCCCGAACCGCCGGAACGCGAGCGCGTGGCCCAGTTCGTGGACCAGGATCGACACGAACACGACCGCGACCCACATGAACAGGTATTCCGGACCGATCCGCAACAGGCCGTCGCCGTTGAGCAGGAGGGTGACGATCCAGAACCACGGGTGGACGCGGACCGGGAACCCCAGGCAGCGGAACCGCAGGTCGTAGGGCGTTCGTTCCGGTTCGACCAGCACGGGCGGACCTCGTGTGAGCGGGCGACGCGAGGACGTGGTAGTTTTGGATTGTACGGACCGCGCGCGTCCGTCACAATCGCCGCGCCGCGCGGCTCCTCGAAGTGGCAGGCCCCCGATGGCACTCCCCCGCGATCAGTTCCCGGTTACCGCGTCGTGGGCGTTCTTCGACCACGCGGCCGTCGCGCCGCTGCCGGCCCCGGCCGTCGCGGCGCTCGCCGAGTACGCCGCCAGTCTCGCGGCTCACGGGGTCACCGCGGTCCGGCAGTGGGTCGCCCGGCTCGACCGCGTCCGCGCGCTCGCGGCGCAACTGATCCACGCGCCCGATGCCAACGACGTGTATTTCGTCCCGAACACGACCCACGGCATCGGCGTCGTGGCCGAGGGGTTCCCCTGGGAGCCCGGCGACAACGTGGTCCTGGCCGCGGAAGAGTACCCGGCCAACCAGTATCCGTGGATGAACCTCGCACACCGCGGCGTGGGAGTGCGGGCGGTGCCGAGCCGCGGCAACCGCGTCTCGATCGACGACCTGCGGGGCGCGATGGACGCCCGCACCCGCGTGCTGACCGTGTCGGCCGTCGAGTTCGCCAGCGGGTTCCGCAACGACCTCGATCGGTTGGGCGAACTCTGCCGCGAACGGGGTATCTTCTTCTTCGTGGACGCGATCCAGTCGCTCGGGGTCTTTCCGCTCGACGTTCAGAAAACGCCGATCGACGCGCTCGCGGCCGACGGCCACAAATGGCTACTAGGTCCGGAAGGGGCCGGGATCGGCTACGTCCGGCGCGAGTGGGTCGAGCGACTGCACCCGATCGGCGTCGGGGCGTTCAGCGTGGTGAACCCGCTGGCGTTCACCACGATCGACTTCACGCTGAAGCCGCACGCGGGGCGGTGGGAGGGCGGGGCTTACAACGTCCCCGGCCTCACGGCGCTCGGCGCGAGCCTCGAACTCCTGTTGAACGCCGGGATCGACAACGTTCGGCGCCGCGTGATCGAACTGACCGATTATCTGTGTGACGGCGCGATGTCGCGCGGGTGGAAGGTGTTCAGTTCGCGCGTGGAGTGTGAGAAATCCGGCATCGTGTCGCTGATTCACCCGACGCTGCCGGCCGACGAAGTAACAAAGCGGTGCAAGGCGGCGGGGGTGGCGGTGAACAGCCGTGCCGGGCGGGTCCGCGTCAGCCCGCACGCGTACAACACCGAATCCGAAATCGACCGGTTCCTGTCCGCGACGTGACGAGGAGCGAGCATGCCGAACGGCGATCTGAGCCCGCGGGTGGCGGTGTACACCGGCACGTTCGACCCGGTTCACCTGGGGCACATCGACATCATCCAGCGCGGCAGCCGGCTGTTCGAGAAGCTCATCGTCGGCGTCGGGGTGAACCCGGACAAGAAGACGCTGTTCACCCCGGATGAGCGCGCGGAACTCATCCGCGCGGTGAGCCGCGAGTGGAAGAACGTCGAAGTGGAGGCGTTCGAGGGTCTGGCAGTGAGCTTCGTGCGCCGGTGCGGCGCGATGGTCGTCCTCCGCGGGCTGCGCACCCTGTCCGATATGGAGTACGAGTTCACCATGTCGCTAATGAACCGCAACCTTGACCCGGACATCGAGACCGTTTTCTTAATGGCAAAGGAAGAGTTCTCGCACGTCAGTTCGTCGCTGTTGCGGCAGATCGCGGTACTGGGTGGCGACCTGTCGAAGTTCCTGCCGGAACCGGTCCGCAAGGCGCTCATCGAACGCGCGCGAAAACCCGACTAACTTCTGACGCGTGTGCTACGCTTGCGCGCCGCCCACGTCGCAGGGGTTATGGCCGTGTCAAAAATCGCCGTGGTGGCCGTGTTGCTCGCGGCCGTGGTGGGGTACCTCGCGTACGACCCGTCGGCCGCACAGGACGCGGCGAACTGGGTGCGCCGACAGGTCGGGACGACGCCGAAAATGAAGGACGTGGGCAGCCCGAATTACATGCCGGTCGTGCCCGCCAAGGGGTTGTAGCTTTCGGTGTGGTCCGGTCACTCCGTGACCGGTGCGACGCGCCCAAGAACGCGAAACGTCGCTTGGCTTCGACCCACGCGAAGCACACAGAAGACCGGTCACGGAGTGACCGGACCACACCTTTTCCTGCGCGAAGCAAACAGAAGACCGGTCACGGAGTGACCGGACCACACTATTTCTTCGGAATCAGTTCCAGCGCGATCAGCTTCTCCTTGCCGCGGACGTACAACAGCCCGTCGCTGATGACCGGCGCGGCCCAGCACGGGTACTCCAGGCCCGGTACCTCGTACTTCGACACCTCGTCGTACTTGGCCGGGTTCACCTTGATGAGCGCCAGATCGCCGTACTCCGACAAGCTGATGAAGTGACCGTCTACCAACGTCAGACTGCTTCGCTTCGTGCGCTTCTGCTTCCACTTCACCTCGCCGGTCGCCAACTCCACACACCGGATATCCGCGTCCTCGGTGTGCCGGCCGCTGCTGCCGTACACGAACCCGTTCACGTGGATCGGCGTGTTCCAGTGACACCCCAGTGCGCGGTCCGCCACGTCGTTGTCCCTGTCGGTCCAGATCTCCTTCGGCTTGCCGCCCTTCAGGTCGAGGAACGCGCCGCCGACCCCGTAGCACTCCGTCAGCAGGATCTTGTCGCCCACCACGACCGGATTACTCGCGTTCACGCTCTCCTCGACCTTCGCGCGCCACTTGTAGTAGAACTCCGTCTTGCCGGTCTGCGGGTCGAAACCCATCAGCCCGCCGCGTGCGAAGTACAGGCCCGTCTTCTTGCCGTTGATGGTCGTAATGGTCGGGCTGGCGTAGCTCGCCAGTTCGTCCCCGGCGGCGTACTTCACGGCTCCCGTCTTCTTGTCGAACGCGACGATCGCGGTGCCGTTCGGCTTCACCTCGCGGAAATCTACCGGCCGCGGCCCCTTCGTGCTGCCGCCGACCGGCAGGATGAGCAGGTCGCCGTCGATGACCGGCACGCTACCGGCTCCGAAGAAGTTCTGATGGAAGAAGAACTTCGCCCGCGTGTCGACCTTCCACAGTTCCTTACCGGTGGCCGTGTTCACGCAGCACAAAACGCCGTCGGGACCGTAGAGGTACACGCGGTCGCCGTCGACCACCGGGCACGCGCGCGGGCCGGGGTCGTAGCCGTAGCGGTCCTCGTACTCGGTGGGGTACTCGTACTTCCAGAGGAATTTGCCGGTCGCGGCCTCGCGCGCGGTAAGCCGGACGTTGTCGCCGAATCGGTCGGCGTGGAACAGCTTCCCGCCGCTCGTGACCGGCGCTGCGAACCCGATGCCGAGTTCGCACTCCCACACCTTCTTCAGCCCCTTTGCGGGCCACGGGTTGATGATGCCCTTCTCCGCAGAAACGCCGTCGCGCGTCGGGCCGAGGAACGTGGGCCAGTCTTCGCCTTTGGCGGAAAGTGCGAGCGCGAGTGTGAGTGCGAGTGAGGACAGAAAACGCGGCATGAAGCGCCTCCGGTGCGGGGAAGTCGAGCGTACACCGCGGGCCGTGTGAGTGCGAGTGGGAGTGGGAGAAAAGGCAGAAGGCCGGAGCCCCGCGCGGCTCCGGCCTTCTGCCTTTCGCTCTTCATCGCTTTTGGTCTTTGCT
>JAFKJJ010000187.1 GCA_017306025.1 Planctomycetota bacterium | reverse complement strand
AAAACCGTAAGTAAGATCCTCAGTTGACCTGGTGGTGTGGGCGGGCGTAGGGGTACCGGAGTTGAGCTCTGGAAACACGACTCCGGTACCCCTACCGCCCGCCCACACCACCAAGTCAACTGAGCAGAAGCGAGGACGACCATGACCAATGCGAAAATGGCGCTGGCGCTCACTGCCTTTCTCATTCTGGGCGCAATTGTCGCCCTCAAAAACCCATTAATCGCACGCAACCCTCCAGCAAAAGAGAAGAACAACGTGATCGAAGTACCCAAAGGGACGCCGCTGCCCGACGACAAGCAAATCTTCATTTACCACAAAAAGGACGACTGGCACCTCTGTCGGTTCAACGGGTTCATATTCGTGGAACCGCTGGTGTTGCTGAAGGGAGAACCGGGGGGCATGCTGCTGAAGGAAGTTGATACCGCCGGATCGAGGGAAGTCGAGCACCGGGGCGTGTATGTGAAACTGCAGATCGCGCCGAAGGCCTACGCCAACGAGGCCGACGCGAAAAAGGGGATCAAGGATCAGAAATTCGATCAGCTAGACGAGATCATCATCCCGATGGAGCAGTTCAAGAGCTCGGCGTTCGTGACGCCTATGCCCGATAAGGAGTAGTGGTCGACAGTTCGTCCGCGGGACGCCGCGGGCTGGCCAAGTACTTGCGGCGACGGCCGGCGGTTCCAATCTCCCTCGCACGCGAGGGAGAGACCGTTGATCCGAAGTGTAAATGCCGTGCGAGAAGTGCGGCACCGACTCCGACGGCGCACTTACCCCTGAGAAACACGAACAAGGGCCGCGAACGCACTCGAACCGATCAGCCCCATTGTGCAGCGACGGTGATGAGTTCGGCCGCCGCGAAACGTCGGCGTGCGTCGCAAGTCGCGGCCGCGTGTCACTCCTTCAACCACTCCGGCGGTACTTCCGGCATCAGGTCGCGCGCGGCGGCTCCCTCCGGAGTGAGCGGGGGAAGCACGTCCAGGTCGGGAACGGACAGGCGCCGCACTTCCTTCTCGCGATACCCGATGAACGTGACCTCGCGGCCGTCCAGTATCCAGTCGTCCTCGATCCTGTGATATTTGACGGGATCGTTGAAGCCGAACCGAGCGATGTAGTGGCTGTGCTTCTCTTCGTAGATGAAAACGACCGCGTCGCCGTACCACTCCAGGAACTTCGGGCCGCAACCGAAGTACGGGTTGTACGTGTGAGGCTCCCACGTGGTCGAGAAACCCGCCGCATCGCGCAGGTAGAGGTGGTAGTGGATGTCTTGAACTTGGCCGTGCCACTTCGAGCGACACTGGAGGTACGCGAGCGCGCCGGTCAGTTCACTCGTCGCGGCGTCGCAGACCTCGACCTCGTACCCCTTCTCGTCGGTCCGAACCCGCTCGCACCCGAGGCGCCGGGCCGCTTCCTCTGCGCGGGAACTGATCGTCCGCTCGCCCGCCTCTTCGGACGTCGCCCGCAGCCCGCCGACGATCGCGCACCACCACGGCGGCAAGTGCGGTTGCAGTCCGAGCATCCGGCCCCGCAGCGGCGCGCGTTCGGGGTGCCCGTGCGGCAGTTCCCCGACCCGCGCGGCCAGCCGCGCGTATTCGCCGCGCGGGTCCGAGCGGTCGTCGAGCCAGTCCGCGTAGACCAGCCGCGAAACGCGGTCGGCGGGGTCCGCGAGCATCGCGCGAAGAAAGGGCTCGTCTTCGGTCACGGTCTGCTCGTCACCCAGGTGAATCGGTTCACGGTCATTGTGCCCGATACCACACACGGACGCGCCCGCACGGAGCGAGGTTCGCGGCGCAAACGGACGCGGTCCGCTCTCGATCGCATCGAGAGCGGACCGCGTGAGAACTTCACTTCTCGTTCGGTCAGCCGCAGCCGCACGCCCCGGCGCTCGGCTTCCACTCCTTCATCGCCTCTTCCGAGTTCTTGTTCAGGTGGACGTGCCCGTCCACCCGCTCCACCATCGACGTAGGCAGGAAGTGGTGCATGCCGTCGCCGCAACTGTCCTTCGTGAGCTTGATCGCGTTGCCCTCGACGCGGTCCACCACGCCGACCTTCTTGCCGCACGACGCGATCACGTCCATGTGCGGACGAATGCCCGCGACGCCCACGTCCGAGCCCTCCTCGCGGCCCGGCCCCATCCCCGTCTTTTCCTTCACCCAGTCGGCGGCGTGCGCCACGTTCTCCGCGACCCGCTTGCCGGCCTCGTTGATTTGGTCCTTGATGTTGTTAGCCATGATGCACCTCCACATCGAGTAGGCAGCACCGCTGCCGAGATCGCGGCGGTCGGCCGCCGCGGACGGGAGGAGTAATGCAACCGGCGCGCCGCGTCGGGAGAATGAGAACGCGGCGCGTTATTCCGCCTTCAGCTTCTCCGCGAACACCTTCCGCAGTTTCTCGACCTTCGGGCCGATCACCACGCGACAGTACCCCTGACGGGGGTTGGTCGCGTAGAAGTTCTGATGGTCCTCGGTCGCGCGGAAGAACTCCGTGAAGGGCGCGATTTCGGTTACCACCGGGTCGCGGAACACGCCCGCCTCGTCGATCTTCTGCTTGTACCGCTCCGCGAGCTGTTTCTGGCGTTCGGAGTGGTAGAAGACCGCGGAACGGTACTGCGAGCCGCGGTCGTTGCCCTGCCGGTCCTTCGTGGTCGGGTCGTGCGACCGCCAGAACACCTCCAGCAACTCCGCGAACGTCACCGCCCGTGGGTCGAACGTGACCTGCACGACCTCCGCGTGACCGGTGCGCCCGGTGCAGACGTCCTCATACGACGGGTTCTTCACCCAACCGCCGCTGTACCCCGATTCGACCGTCTTCACGCCCCGGATCTGCTGGAACACGGCCTCGGTACACCAGAAGCACCCGGAGCCGAACGTTGCGACCTCGGTTTCGCCCGGCGGCGCCGGGTCGGGTCCGACCTCGGTCGTGTCGAGTACGGGGAAATTCTCCGGCATGTCGAACTCCGATCGGCCGAAAAGGAGCAGTGCCAGGGCGAACGTCACGGCGAAAATGGCGATCAGCACGAGCGCGGTTTTCACGCAAACCTCCGGGGCGACATGCGGGTATTCGCGGACCGCGCGGCGCGAGATGCGACACTCGCATTTTAGACGCCTCGCCCCCGGCGCGGGTTACACAACGACACGGCACGCGGACCTTTCGGCCCGCGTGCCGCGAGAAGCCCGGTTCTCTCCGGTCGCGATCAGAAGAACCGGCGGAACTCGACCCGGAGCAGATCCTTGTACCACACCTCGCCTGTCAGCGCCCGACCGTAGCCGATGTAGAGGTCCGAGCGGGTCGGGTACGGCGATCCGACGACCGGGTTCCCGAAGCCGACGCGCAGACCGAACTTCGCGTTGACGATCGTGTCGCCGGCGGCGCTGACGGCCGCGAGCGCGTCCGGGTCCAACTCCTTGCCGCTCAGCACGTTCCAGCCGACCAGTTCCAAAACAGGGGCAACATACCCCCACCGCCCCTGGGCGACGATGTAGCTGGTGCCGATGCCGTAGCGGATCATGTTCCCAGTGAAGTCGGTCCGCTTGCCGAGCGGGGTCGTGAACCGCAACTCGCCGAACACCTGCCACAGCGGGCTCAACTGTTCGAGGTACAACAGGCCCGGTTCGACGAACCACTGGCCGTCGCCCAACCCCTGCGAGATGCTCCCGGCCGGGGCCTGGAACCGCAGGAACAGCGACACGATCCGGTTCGGGTTGTAGATGAACGCGTACTTGGCCCCGAACGAGACGTCGCCGATGCCGGTCGCGTTGGCGTTGGCGTCCGGGTTGAGGAACCGCACCGGGACGTCGGCGAACGCGGAGAACCGCGGCGTGAACGCGTACTCGACGCTGGAGATCAGGTCCTGGTAGTCGATGTTCTTTTCCGGCAGCGGAACGCCGATCGCGTCGCGCTGGGGGCGGAAGCAACCGCACTTG
This sequence comes from Planctomycetota bacterium, assembly GCA_017306025.1. Taxonomy (GTDB): domain Bacteria; phylum Planctomycetota; class Planctomycetia; order Gemmatales; family Gemmataceae; genus Gemmata. The sequence continues at coordinate 272 of JAFKJJ010000187.1, read as the reverse complement.
GCGTAGAAGAAGTTACCCCGGTCCGGGCGGTTGTTGCCGTACCCGGAATCGAACCGGACGCGGACCATCGTGGTCGGGGCCGCGTTCTCGATGTAGCCGTTCCGGCCGCCGCTCGGGCCGACCCCACCGCCGCCGCCGCGGCCGCCGAAGTCGGGCCGGACGTCCGCCGCGGTCTGGTCCGGCGGCGGCTGACCGACCGTTCCCGGTTGGACCGGCGCGTTCGGGTCGAGCACGGAGGGCATCGGCTGCCCGGTAACCGGACAGGGGGTCGA